>CAZMAC010000299.1:0-4482 GCA_964564085.1 uncultured Hyphomicrobiaceae bacterium | reverse complement strand
GCCTCGCATAGCTGGAGCGCGGTGCTGGAAAACGTCATTCTCGATCCGCAGACGCGCGAGCCCGATTTCGATGATGGCTCGCTGACCGAGAACACGCGTTCTGCTTACCCGCTTCATTTCGTGCATAACGCCAAGCCAAGCGGCCAGGCAGGGCATCCGAAGAACATCGTCATGCTAACGGCGGATGCATTTGGCGTGCTACCGCCTATAGCGAAATTGAGCCCGTCACAGGCGATGTACCATTTCCTGTCAGGCTACACGGCGAAAGTTGCAGGTACTGAAAAAGGCGTCACGGAGCCCAAAGCCACCTTCTCAACCTGCTTCGGCGCCCCATTCATGCCGCGCCACCCAAGTGTTTATGGCAATCTCCTTCGCGACCTGATTGCGGAACATGGCGTCGATTGCTGGCTGATGAACACGGGCTGGACAGGCGGCACTTATGGCGTCGGGCAACGTATGCCTCTGAAATTTACCCGTGCGCTTCTCAATGCGGCGCTTTCGGGCAAGCTCAAGGACGCGACTTTCCGCCGTGACCCGCTATTCGGCTTTGAGGTTCCGCTCGATGTCCAGGGTGTGCCGCCCCATCTGCTCGAGCCGCTCCGGACCTGGGAGGATAAGCTGGCTTACGATACACAGGCCCGTCAGCTCGTGATGATGTTTGCGGAGAATTTCGAAAATTTCGAAAACGACGTCGATGCAGATGTCCGCAGTGCGGGGCCGGTGCGTCAGGTTGCGGCTGAGTAGCGGCTTCTAAATCACTCTCTCGATTAGAAAAACACGAATGCGAGGTGCGTTTTGATACAACGCACCTCCTTTGCTTTGTGCGGATCGCTGTTTCCGCTAAAGCGGGATCAGTTTAGATAGAAACAATGTCCTCTAATGGCCGCTTGGAGCATCGGACCGAAAAGCATGTCCCCGCGAAGGCGGGGATGCGTAGCGGTTTTCGGATAAATCCGATGCCAAAACAAATGGATAGAGCGGCACGGCCGATTCCGATTTGTAATCCGCCGCTTTGGAATCTTGGTTTGCCGCGTGATCGGACGGAAAACCGGTTTCCACTTTTCCTGATCACGCTATAAAACGCGGCAGACAGGGGGCTGCGGTGATGGACGAAACGCTGGCGAGATTTGATGAGACCATCCGGAGGCTGCTCAGCTGGATTTCCGGCCAGCGTTCCATCGCCGCCGGATTTCTCATCGCTCTGTGCCTTGCGCTTTACCTTCCCGGCTTTGCCTCGCTCCCGGTCACCGACCGCGATGAGGCGCGTTTCGCCCAAGCCACCAAGCAAATGTTGGAAACGGGCGACTTCATCGACATCCGGTTCCAGAATAAGCCGCGCTACAAAAAACCGATCGGCATTTATTGGCTGCAATCCCTTTCCGTCTCCGTGCTTTCGGCGGGCGACCTCACACAAATCTGGGCTTATCGGGTCCCCTCCCTTCTCGGCATTATCGCCGCGGTGTTGCTGAGCTGGTGGGCGGCGCGACCGATTTTCGGGCGGGATACGGCGTTTCTGGCAGCCATTCTGCTTGCCGGGGCATTCACGCTCAGCCTGGAGGCGCGGATCGCCAAATCCGACGCCGTCCTGCTGGCCATGGTCGTTCTGGCGCAAGGCGCGCTCGCCCGGATCTATCTGTTTCGCCGTAAGCGCCAGCATATGGTGACCATCACGGCCGTGTTCTGGATCGCTCTGGGTCTCGGCATTTTGATCAAAGGGCCCGTCGCGCCGGCCCTCGCTCTCCTCACCGGGCTCGCGCTCGTCATTTTCGACCGCGACCGGGGATGGCTGAAAAATCTGCATGCGAGCTGGGGCATACCCGTGATGCTGACCATCACGCTCCCCTGGTTCATCGCCATCGGCGTGCTGTCGGATTGGGAGTTCTTCCGGCTCGCTTTCGGCGAGGATTTTCTGGCAAAGCTCGGCAGTGGGCAGGAGAAACATTGGGGGCCGCCGGGCTTTTATTTCATACTGTTCTGGTGGAGTTTCTGGCCGGCCGCATTGGTCGCCACGGGAGGCGCCGCACTCTGGCTCTGGCGAAACCGCCCGCGCCGCCGGGCGCTGTTCCTGCTGGCCTGGATCATTCCCTTTTGGATCGCGCTGGAAGCCACGCCGACCAAGCTGCCGCATTATGCGATGGTGCTTTATCCCGCCATTGCGATGGCCGCAGCCTGGATATTGCGCATAGCAACACTTCGCGGCGAAGTACCGATGCGTACTTATAAGCATGGAGCGGCTTTGTGGTTCTTAATCGCGGCGCTGCAACTGGCCTTCCTAATCTTTCTGCATGTCTATTTCTGGATTGCACCCTCCTGGTGGCTTTTGCTGCTTTTTCCGTGCATCGCCGTTTTTGCGCTCGTGACCTTGCGGGCGGGATGGACCGGCTCGTTCCATACGGCCATCGCGTCGGCCTCGCTGACGGCCATTCTGATTTATACCGCTGCTTTCCGTTTCGTTCTCCCGGCGATTGAGCCGGTCTGGATCAGCCGCCAAACCGCTGAAGTGGTGGCAAGCTTGCGGCCTTGTGTATCGGGTCCAGTCGCCCTGACACGCTACCGTGAGCCGAGCGCCGTCTTTCTGCTGGGCACGCAAACGGCGATGATCAGCCCGGAAGCAGCCAATGAAGCGATGAGCCAGGGAAAAGCCGACTTCGCGCTGATCCGGGGGGCGACGGCCGAGCAGCTCCCCCTTGCCGAAACGCCGGTGCGCCCTGTCGCCTGTATCAGCGGATTTAACATCAATGGCGGCAAGCATCTGCAATTGCAGCTCATGACGGCCAAGCCGGAGTCAGCCTTAGCCGCCTGCACAGTGCCCGCGCGCTATCGCTGTCAGGGGTAGAGTATCGAAGCGAAAACGGCGGCTTTGCCTCATTTGCAGCAGGTGCCATGTCCAGATCACGTTTTCAAAGAGCAGCATCGACGCCCTCGCTGAGACGCTTTCATCTCTGTTACCCCAGAGAGCGCCCTGCGCTTATTCGGCAACGGTGTTTTGTGGTTATCGCTGGAAGGCTGATTGATCCCGTAACATAGCATTCAGAATGAAGATGAGCTTGCATCCGATTACTATGTCGCAAAATACCGGCGCAGGAAGCCATCATATACTTTCGTCAGGATCATGAGGTCATCGACCGGCGTGTGCTCATCAACCTTATGGATGGTTTCGTTGACCAGTCCATATTCGACGACAGGGCAGATGTCCTTGATGAAGCGGGCATCGGATGTGCCGCCATCGGTGGTCAAAGCTGGCGCGATTCCGGTGATTTTGCGGGAGGTCTCAATAAGCATGCCTACCCAGGGGCCGGGCTTGGTGAGGAATGCATCGGCATTGGACTCAAATGTCAGCGCGTGGGTCAGGCCAGCCTCAGCCAACGGTGCTTCGATCAGTGCTTTCAGACGCTCCGATAACGATTCGGCCGTGTGAAGATCGTTAAAGCGGACATTGAACTGCGCGCTGGCTGCAGCCGGGACGACATTGACGGCCGGGTTGCCTGTATCGATGCTGGTGATTTGCAGGGTCGAGGCGGTGAAATTCTCATTGCCCTCGTCGAGCCGTTCATCCGTGATTCGCTTCAGCGCCGCGACAAGGCCGGTCAGCGGATTGCGCACCAGATGCGGATAGGCGACGTGTCCCTGAACGCCGCGCACCGTCAGCCGTCCGCTTAAACTACCGCGCCGCCCGATCTTGATCGTCTCGCCCATCCGGTTCGGATGTGTGGGCTCGCCCAGCACGCAATGATTGGGACGCTCGCCCGTCTCGTGCATCCAGCCGACAAGCGCGCGCGTGCCGTGGACGGCGGGGCCTTCCTCATCGGCGGTGATCAAAAAGCTGATCGAACCGGGGGTACGTCCGTCATTGTCCTGGAGGTAGCGGAAGCTTGCGGCCATCATCGCCGCAATCCCGCCTTTCATATCGACCGCGCCGCGCCCGTAAAGCACGCCGTCGCGGATCTGCGCGCCAAAAGGCGGGGCGGTCCAGGCGTCATCATCACCTGGCGGCACAACATCGACGTGGCCTGCAAAACAAAGATGGGGCGCACTATCTCCGATCCGGGCGTAGAGATTGTCGACTTCCGGCGTGCCGTTTCCGCCAAAAGGCAGGCGCTGACAGGTAAATCCCCAAGCCTTGAGCCGCGCCTCCATATAGTCAAGCGCGCCCGCCTGCACTGGCGTGATACTCGGGCAGCGGATCAGCGCCTGAGCATGTGCGATTGGATCGAGATCGTCGGCCATGGCTTGAGATCCGTATCGGGAAACCGGATCAGACCGGCCCCTTTTGTAGCAGAACGATTTTTTGCCAGATCTTCCGGCTGAGATTGGTTGTCAGCTCTTCGACGTCGTTGACAGCGGAGATGACCGTGGCATCGGGAAAATACTGAGCGTAAAGCGCAGCAAGCTTGCCGGTCATCGACAGCATCTCCGAGCAATAAACCAAATAGCGGAGCAATTGCTCATCCGTCAAATCCCGGATAGGAGAAGACGCTGTTC
>CAZMAC010000298.1:0-4489 GCA_964564085.1 uncultured Hyphomicrobiaceae bacterium | reverse complement strand
TTGAGCGAAGAGCAACTCAACGATATGATCGTTTACGATACACGCGGCATTTTGAGCAACACGGGGAATAAACGCAATAAGCCGGACCAGTTCGCTTAGACGAGCCGGTTTGCTTCAGCAAATCACGTGCCCGCAGCCATCTCGATGTGACGTCCAAAATGCGGACGGGCATTTTGTGTGAACCTTGATGGTTCAGGCGCGGTGGATCTTGAAATGAAATCGCTGCGCTGCTTTTCATTGACCTTATAAGCATCTGTTTTTTCAAAAGGCGCTTATCAATTTTAGGTCCGAAACCCTCGTTCAAATCAGCCTCTGACAAGTGAAATCGAGACGGACCGAAAACCGGAGCCTTTTGTCGTAATTTGTACACTCTGTCTGCGGCCTTTCAGCGATACCGACATAGCGCCTGAAATCGCCCCGGTGATGGACAGCCTGATCCGATTACCGCTGGCGCGACCCCGAACCTGCCCGCGAGCATTGAAGGTCCGTTCTTCCCAGCGCCCTGAAAGACGGCCAGCCTTGCTTGTCACCTGACTGCGCATTCTGATTTGATAGTTCGTCGACTGACATCTTATGGCCAACGACAACCCCGCGCCTTTATTCTTCAAAGTGTAATAGCCACGGCAGGACAGCCGCTCCCGCGACCCATCCGTCAAAGTAATATTACCGGAGCCACGCCAGCTCCCGGCGAGCTGTTTGAAAATTGATGGCCCCTGCGCGTAGGCGAGGTGTGGGTGCACGAGAAGAAAACAGATCGCAATGAGCACCGTCCTTGCCGGATGTCTTAAAAGCGCATCAACCATCATGAATAAGAGCCTTTTGAGTTATCAGGTTTCGTTCTGTTCACTGAGCGCAGGCGTTCAAGACATCTTACAAACAGTGTCGCTGGTTTATAGCCAAAGCCGGGAGCTCGACTTGGGGTTTTCGCATCCATTCTTCTTGTCAGAGCCTTTGCCAATTCTCAAGGTTCAATGAACGGCTTGGAGAAATCTTTCGGACAAGCCGTGTTTCAGATTCGAAGACCGGATTATCGTTCCAATAACCAATTTAACAAAAGTCGAACGCCACACAGATACAAAATTTATAGAATTATGCATGTAATTTAGAGCCGGATGCATTCGATGCGGGGGAGCAGATCTTAATGAAAGTCTGGCCCTCTATCTCACACGGATTTCCCGGCACAGACAAAAACCGGGATGATAATTTCCAATAGCAAGAGGTAGGGCCTTCTTATGAACCTCAGGACACCCTTGATAGCGGTCATGCTGACAGGACTCGTAATCCTGGGCCACGTCTTCAGCATCCCGCCAGCCTACGCCGCACCAGCCAGCAAATCATTGCATGATCTTCAAATGAAAATCGGAGAGACGGCAAAGACAGGCGTCATCCAAGCCGGGCGGCGCGGTCGCAGATTTCGGCGCTATTTTCGCCGCCCCTTCATGACGCTCCATTTCGGCCGTCGTTATTATGACGATGATTACTACCGTTATCGCCATCGTTACCGCCGGTCTTATCGCGGACGCTGCGCGCGTTGGAGCCGCAGATGCGCGAGCAATTGGGGTTATGGCAATGATGATTATTACGGGTGCCTGAATTATCATGGGTGCAGATAAGAGCTGATCCTTTGTGGCGGAGGGCTGTTCACGGCCACTGTCCCCGCCGCCATCGGGTCCCATAGCAGACGTTCCAATCCGTCTTACTATACGGGTTTGCGCCGAAGAATGCTAAAGCAGGACGCAAATCTGCCTTGTATCGCCACTATCTTCTGCGAACAGTCCGAGAAAAACGACAACACGCGGAGCGAGGCGAACCGCTCAAAGCCTGATACAATCCCTATTCGGCCACTCAGTGCGTTAAAATTGCATCGGTCTGGCTGACGAGCCCCCGCCCAAAGCTTTCTCGATCAACATGCACTGCCAGTATTGCAGTCTTTGCGATTCACTGGCAGCCTTAGGTAAATTTTCATCAGAGCGTCGAATCTTCAATCGGAGGTGGTGGTGACGCTCTATCCATTTGTTTTGGCATCGGATTTATCCGAAAACCACTACGCATCCCCACATTTGTTGGGACATGCTTTTCAATCCGATGCGCTAGGGACAGAGGACAGGATGCCGGGCACGCGCAATATGAAGGTCCTGATCGGGGTGCTGATGCCGGTGATGCTCGCCTTTTGCGCCAGCGTACACCCCGCCCGAGCTGATATCGCGGTTCTTGCCGACATTAAGGGCCCGATCGGCCCGGCCGCCACCCGTTATGTTAAAAATTCAGTCGAATTTGCCAAAGAACGGCAGGCGAGCGTCCTTATCCTGCGGATTGACACGCCCGGCGGTCTTGCAACGAGCATGCGCGACATCATCGAGCATATTCTTGCCTCACCCGTCCCGGTCATCGGATATGTCGCACCTCCGGGCGCGCGCGCGGCGAGCGCAGGCACCTATATTATGTATGCCACATCGCTGGCCGCCATGGCGCCGGGCACGAATCTCGGCGCGGCAACGCCAATCCAGCTTGGTGGAGGCGGCCCGACATTGCCGAAATCCCCATCCGGCGATGAAAAACAGGATCAACAATCGCCGGACAACAACACCTCTGAAGACAAGAACGAGGATGCCGCAGCATCAACGCCCAAGCCCGAAAAGCCGGGAGAGCTGAAGGCGATCAATGACGCAGCCGCCTTTATTCGAAGCCTCGCCGAGCTTCACGGACGTAACGCCGAATGGGCGGTCAAGGCGGTGCGCGAAGCCGACAGTATCTCCGCCAAAGAGGCATTCGAACTAACAGTGATCGAGCTGATTGCAACCGATATCGGCGAGTTGCTGTCAAACGCGGATGGGCGCACGGTGATCGTTGCCGGGCGAGAGCAGAAATTGCAGACCAGCGGACTGACGATCGAGCAATTCGAAGCCGGCACGCTGACCAAACTGCTTGGCATTATCTCCAATCCCAATGTCGCACTTATCCTCATGCTGATCGGCGTTTATGGGCTGATCTTCGAATTTGCAAATCCCGGCACGATCGGTCCGGGCATCATCGGCGCGATCTGCCTGCTTCTCGGACTGTACGCGTTGAACCAGCTTCCGCTCGATTATGCGGGGTTTGCGCTTCTGCTCCTGGGGATCGCCTTTATGGTTGCCGAAGCCGTGACCCCGACCTTCGGCATTCTCGGCATTGGCGGGCTCATCGCGGTTATTATCGGGGCAACAATGCTGATTGAGACGGATGTTCCCGAATATCAGCTCTCATGGACGGTGATTGGAGTCACGGCAGCCTTGAGCGCTGCAACCCTGACGCTCCTGCTCGGCTACGTCTGGCGATCCTTCCGGCGGCCGGTCGTGACCGGCATCACCGGGCTCAAGGGAAGCCATGCGCAAATTATCGACTGGTCCAATGGTGAGGGCCATGTTTGGGCACAGGGAGAGCGCTGGAGTGCTGTCGGCACAGGGCCGTTCAGCGCCGGCGAGGACGTTCGTATCGAGCGGGTTGACGGTCTGACACTCTTCGTGAGCAGACCATCGGACCGCAATGAATAAACACGTAGGAGCCGTTTGGATATAACCCGGCTCACCGCAGCGGCGCTCGCCGATTGTTTTATAGCGAATTTAATCCGAGAACGAATTTTCGTTTTTCGGAATACGCTTTAACCGTCTAAGGGAGACTGGCCATGCCCAGTATAGATATCGGTTTTTACGGTTTTGTTGTCATTCTCGTAATTGCCTTTCTTATATATGCTATTCGTATCCTGCGCGAATATGAGCGCGGCGTCGTTTTTACACTTGGCCGCTTCACCCGCGTGGCCGGTCCCGGACTGGTGATCGTTATTCCTGCCATTCAGCAAATGGTCCGTACTGATCTGAGGACGATTGTCTCCGATGTCCCCAGCCAGGATGTGATTTCGCGGGACAATGTCTCCGTCAAAGTCAACGCTGTGATCTACTTCCGGATCATCGATCCCGAACGGGCGATCATCAACGTGCAGGACTATCTGGAAGCGACGAGCCAGCTGGCGCAGACCACACTTCGTTCCGTTTTGGGCAAGCACGAGCTCGATGAAATGCTCTCCGAAAGAGACCGCCTGAACGCAGATATTCAGGCCATCCTCGACAAACAATCCGACCCCTGGGGGATCAAAGTGTCCAATGTCGAGATCAAACATGTCGATATCGACGAAAGCATGGTCCGAGCCATTGCTCAGCAGGCTGAAGCTGAGCGTTATCGCCGCGCGCGAATTATTAATGCGGAAGGCGAGCAGCAGGCTGCAGAAAAGCTGGTGCAAGCAGGTCAGCTTTTGGGCACCGAGCCCAATGCCATGCAATTGCGTTATTTCGGCGCCCTGCATGACATCGCTGGGGAGCGCTCATCCACCATCGTTCTGCCTATTCCGGTCGATCTGCTTCCACATAGGAAAGGCGATAAGGCGTCTTGAGGCAGGCAAACGCGGATTAGTAGGCAGCCCGGCTCACGCCTTGGTTTCGATCTGAATTACGTCCAA
>CAZMAC010000297.1:0-4516 GCA_964564085.1 uncultured Hyphomicrobiaceae bacterium | reverse complement strand
AAACCTCCTAATGGTTCGAACCAACGCTTCGAACCACGTCGTTTTTTGCTGATGGATCAAATTGACATGACATTTGAAAAACTTAACACAATCAAGCTGGATCGTAGGCGGAATTCAAATGTCATGTTTGATCCAATAGGCGACCCTGTCATGACCCATCAAACCGCGCCATAAATTCCATAATATGCGCGAGAAAGTGAAACGGCGGCCCGCACCCGTCAAGATCAAAAGCGCTTGATCAACGCCGAAAGCCACTGACGTCGCGCCACCGGCACCCTACATTAGTTGGATGGGTCTTTAAAGAACGACAGGATGTACCATGATGGGTCTGTTTACACGCCGTAAGCCAGAAATGCCGGAGCCGCGCGAGGCGCTGCCCGGACGCAATGCGCCGATCCCGACCGCCGACTATCACCATGTGAACAACGCGCCGCTGAAAGGGCCTTATCCTGAGGGGCATGAAAAAGCGATGTTCGGCTTGGGGTGCTTCTGGGGCGCGGAAAAAGCCTTTTGGTTGCTGCCCGGCGTTTATGTGACGGCTGTGGGTTATGCGGGCGGCTATACCCCCAACCCGACCTACCAAGAGGTTTGCACGGGCCGCACGGGGCATAATGAGGTCGTGCTTGTCGTGTTCGATCCGACGAAAATCTCTTATGAGGCACTTTTGAAAGCCTTTTGGGAGGGCCATGATCCCACGCAGGGCATGCGCCAGGGCAATGATGTCGGTACGCAATATCGCTCGGGCATCTATACCTATTCCGTTGAGCAAAAGCGTAAAGCCGAGGCGTCAAAAGGCGCTTATGACACGGCATTGAAGGACAGGGGCTATGGTGCGGTGACCACGGAAATCCTGGATGCGCCGGAATTTTATTTCGCCGAGGATTATCACCAGCAATATCTAGCCAAAAACCCTTCCGGCTATTGCGGCCTCGGCGGGACAGGTGTTTCCTGCCCGATCGGTATTGCGCAGGACGATAAGGAAACTGTCTAACTCCGCGTGAATTTCATCGGGACGGCGTCAAAGCAAAGCGTCTTTCGATAAACCGGCGGCAGTCCCGGTCATGGCCCGCTCAGCCGCCGGGAACCGCCAAACCGGGCGACCAGAGCTTCGAGGCGCGCATCCCGGATGCCGCATTCGCGCAAATGCCGGACCGTATTGACCACATAATCGATATTCGGGCGTGATCGTCCGATGCTGCGGCGCACGAGTAATGCCTGCCGTTCAAGCGGCAGGCGGCCGGCATATTGCCTGTGATAGCGGTTGACGATGTAACAAAGCGCGCGGACCTGACGTCGTTCCTCATCCATCAGCACGACATTGCGCCACATGGAGCGGTAGACATTGTTGTGTAGCTCGCGGCGGTGAAGATAATTCAGTGTCGGGCGCACATGCGGCTGCGGCACATAAAAGGCGATGCCTTCGCACCAGCCGCCCGCATCAAGACCGAGAACGAGACCTGGGCGGACAGGTGTGCCGCGGTGGGTATGCGAATAAAGACACAGCGCCCGATGCGCGCCGGTCAGGATCGCATGGACGGCCTCATCATGCGGAAAGCCCGGCCGCCACATCAGCGAGCCATAGCCGAAAACCCAAAGTCCGTGATCTACGCTCACGCCGTCTTCTTCTTATCGGTTGCCGTCTGGCCGTGAGGACGCCCAAAGTCGGGCGCTTGTGTCTCCTGGCCTGCTTCGATGATGCCGCGCCGGATGGTCCGGGTGCGCGAAAACAACTCGAACAGCGCCTCGCCATCGTCCCAGCGGATCGCGCGTTGCAGTGCTGTTAAATCTTCGCTGAAACGCCCCAGCATTTCGAGCACGGCCTGTTTGTTATTGAGAAACACATCGCGCCACATTGTCGGGTCGGACGCCGCGATGCGGGTGAAATCGCGAAAACCACCAGCGGAGAATTTGACGACTTCCTTTTCGGTAACCTTTTCCAGATCGGAGGCGGTGCCGACAATATTATAGGCGATCAGATGCGGGACATGGCTGGTGATTGCGAGCACCAGATCGTGATGCTCCGCCTTCATGATTTCGACCATGGAGCCGCAAGCCTCCCAGAAGGCCTTCAGCTTTTCGACCGGCTCCGGCGATACCTCGTCTGGCGGCGTTAAAATGCACCAGCGCCCATCGAAAAGCTCGGCGAAACCGGATTCAGGGCCTGAATGCTCTGTGCCAGCGATGGGGTGACCAGGAATGAAGTGAACGCCGTCCGGCAGGTGCGGGCCGACGTCGCTTATTACAGCGCTTTTGACCGAGCCGGCATCCGTCAGGATCGCGTCGGTTTTGAGGGCAGGGCGGATTGCCTCCGCGATGGTCCCGAAACTGCCGACCGGCGTGCACAGGACAATCAGATCGGCGCCGCGCACCGCATCGGCGGGATCAGCAAACACCGCATCGCAAAGCCGCAGCCGTTCCGCCGTCTTACGCGTGGCCTCCGACCTCGCCGCGCCTGTGATTTTCTTCGCCAGACCGCCACGCCGGATCGCATGGCTGAGCGAGGACCCGATCAAGCCCAGCCCGATCAACGCAACCTGATCGAAAAGCGGCTTAGACATCACGCCCGGCTCCATTCATGAATTCGCGCAACGCATTGACGACGGCGCTATTCTCGTCTTCAAGGCCAACCGTCAGGCGAAGCCCGTCAGGTATGCCGTAATTGCCCAGCATGCGCAGAATGATCCGGCGGCTCATCAGAAACTCATTGGCTGCTGCGGCCGTGCGCCCCTGAGCGCCATCGAAACGAACCAACAGGAAATTCGCCGCGCTGTCGGTTACGTCCAGGCCGAGAGCCTCGATTTCACGCGCCAGCCAGTCCAGCCATTTCGCATTATGCGCCTTTGCCTGCTCCAAATGGGCGCGATCCTCGAGCGCGGCGGCCGCGGCGGCCATGCTCGGTCCGGCGAGGTTGAACGGTCCGCGAATCCGGTTGAGCACGTCCGCGATCGCAGCCGGACAATAAGCCCAGCCGACGCGCGCGCTCGCAAGCCCGTGGACCTTGGAAAAGGTCCGCGTCATAACCGTGTTCGGCGTCGTTGCGACAAGCTCGATCCCGGCTTCGTAATCATTGCGGTTCACATATTCCGCGTAAGCGCCATCAAGGACCAGAATGACGTTTTCCGGCAGCTCGGCCCGCAGCCGCCTGATTTCATCAAAGCCGAGATAGGTCCCGGTCGGGTTATTCGGATTGGCAAGAAAGACGATCCGCGTGCGCGGCGTTCCGCGCTCAAGGATCGCGTTCACATCGGCCCGATAGTCTTTTTCAGGGGCAATGACGGGAGACGCGCCTGCCGCCAGAATGACGATTTTGTAAACGAGGAAACCGTGCTCGGTGAAAATCGCCTCATCGTCAGGCCCTAGATAAGCTTGGGCGAGAAGGTGAAACAGCTCATCCGAGCCGCAGCCGCAAACGATATGATCCGGATTCAGGCCGAAATGCGCGCCGATTGCCTCACGCAGGGGCATCGCGGACCCGTCAGGATAACGGTCAAGCTGGTTTGCTGCCTCGCGGAAGGCCTCAATGGCGGCCGGGCTGGGTCCAAGCGGCGTTTCATTGGACGACAGCTTGATAACCGGTCCGGCCCCGGGCAATTTGCTGCGGCCGGGCACGTAAGACTCGATCTCAAATATGCCTGGCCTTGCCTGCGGCCCTTGTCCCAGTGCCACTTTAATCTCCTTAACCCTTGCGCGATAAAATTAAGGGCGAAACCTTAACCAGCGGGGACTCATAAGATCGCATATCGCAGATTGCAAAGAAAAGATTGACTTTGTGCTTTAACATCTTAGCTAACGTTCGAGGCGTCGTCTCGAATTTGACCCGTTATCCGCGCGTTCCCGGCCGCGCGATCGAATTGACGCCGAGCAGTATGAGGGAGGCTCATGAACGATGTCCGACGCGGTAGCGGAGCACAGCGAGATTGCGGATTTCTCCGGCAGCGCGCCGCTAACGCTCGATAGCGGCGCGCAACTGGCCCCGTTCGTTGTCGCTTATAACACCTATGGGACGCTCAATGCAGACAAATCCAATGTGGTTTTGATCTGCCACGCCTTGACAGGCGACCAATATGCGAGCGGAACGCACCCGCTGACGGGCAAACCTGGCTGGTGGCACAATATTGTCGGCCCCGGCAAGCCGATCGATACCAACCGTTATTTCGTTATCTGCCCAAATATTATCGGCGGCTGTATGGGCTCGACCGGACCGGCCTCGATCAATCCGGCGACCGGCAAGCCATACGGGCTCGATTTTCCGGTTATCACTATTCGCGACATGGTCCGCGCTCAATGGCGGCTGATGGAACGGCTCGGCATCGAAGACCTGTTTTGCGTGGTCGGCGGCTCGATGGGCGGGATGCAGGTCCTGGAATGGGCGGCCAGCTATCGCGACCGCGTCTTTTCCGCGATTCCCGTTGCGACCGCACCGCGCCATTCCTCGCAGAACATCGCCTTTCACGAGGTTGGCAGGCAGGCCGTGATGGCCGATCCGGACTGGCGGCACGGGCGCTATCTGGAAGAA
>CAZMAC010000296.1:0-4520 GCA_964564085.1 uncultured Hyphomicrobiaceae bacterium | reverse complement strand
AGAGCGGCTTTTTACCGTGATGGACACCTACGCCGATAATGACGCGGTCGAACAGTTTCGCCGCCTTTTCGATCAGATCCAGATGACCGAAAGTGACGGGATCGAAACTGCCTGCATAGAACACGGTGTGAGACATCAGCACGAAGAACTCGGTAGTTTAAATTAGGCGATACTATGCCCGCCGCTGTGTCGCAAGCCAAACCCCACCGCAAATTAGCAAAAATCCGCTGAAACCTTCCGCGACACGGCGGCCGCGGCCAACCAGCCAGCTTTTTGCCGAGCCGAAGGCAAGCACCATAATCGTGTCAACTGTGGCAATTGCGATAACGAAGGTCACCGCGAGCAGCGCAAGCTGAGGCTCGACCGCCCGAGACGGGTCAATGAACTGAGGAAAAAACGCGCCGAGGAAAAGCAGCACTTTCGGATTGGCTAAAGACGCAATCATGCCCTGCCAATACCAGCGGCCGCGTTTGGGGAGCGGTGCGACTTCAATGTGATCGCGGCGAAACGCTGCTCGAAGGCGGGTGATGCCAAGCCAAACAAGATAAGCGGCCCCGATCCAGCGAATCAGATCGAACCACTCGGCAACAAACGCCATGATCGAACTCATGCCAAGCGTTGCGGCCGCAACGAGCAAGACTAGTCCGCTGGCGCTGCCAAGAACAGTGAGCAAAGCGGCTCTTGTCCCATAGCTTGCGCTATTTGCGATGAACAACGCCATATTCGGGCCTGGCGTCATCGCCAGAAAGATGCAGGCAAGCACGAAGGCGGTATAAAGCTCGATCGACATGATGACTCCGAAGTGAAGGCGACAGCGCGATGACCTTATGCGTCGTCGCCACCGTCTTCCGGCGTGTCCCCGCCGGGTTCGGCATCGTTGCCATTTTCACCATTCCCGTTGCCGTTGCTGTAGTCGGGAATGGACCGGACCGAGACAACGCGCTCGCCTTCGCCCGTATTGAAAATGCGCACGCCCTGTGTGGAACGGCCAACAATGGAGATGCCTTCAACAGGGCAACGGATCATCTGTCCGCCATCGGTGACAAGCATGATCTGGTCGGTATCCTCGACAGGGAAAGACGCAACCAGCTTGCCGTTCCGATTATTGACGATCATGCCCATGATGCCTTTGCCGCCACGACCGGAAATGCGGTATTCATAGGCACTCGTGCGCTTGCCGAAACCGTTCTCAGAAATCGTCATAACGAACTGTTCGGCTGCGCCAAGCTCGGCATAACGCTCCGGCGAAAGCTCCGTGCTCGCCTCGCCATTCTCTTCGCCTTCCTCAGGCAGATGCTCGACCTCGTCCGCAAGAGGCCGTTCGCCGGTCGCAGCACGACGAATGGCATTCGCCTGTTTCACGTAAGCTGTGCGCTCGGCCGGATTGGCGTCGACATGGCGCAGGATTGCCATGGAAATCAACGTGTTATCACCTTCCAGACGGATACCGCGTACGCCGCTCGACTCGCGACCTTTGAAGACACGGACATCGGAAACAGGGAAACGGATCGCCTGCCCGTTGGCCGTTGTCAGCAGGACATTATCGTCCTCGGTGCAGATGCCGACGCCGATGATCGCTGTGCCTTCATCCAGCTTCATCGCGATCTTACCGTTCTGGCGGACCTCGACGAAGTCGGACAGATCATTGCGCCGGACGTCGCCCTTGGAGGTGGCGAACATCACATTCAGGCTGGCCCATGTGCTTTCATCCTCCGGCAGCGGCATGATGGTGGTGATCCATTCATCCTGCTGAAGCGGCAGGAGGTTGATCAGCGCCTTGCCTCGCGATTGCGGTGCGGCAAGCGGAAGCCGCCAAACCTTCATCTTGTAGACCATGCCGCGCGAGGAGAAGAACAGGAGCGGTGTGTGGGTATTTGCGATGAACAGCCGTGCAACGAAATCGTCGTCGCGTGTGGACATGCCCGAGCGCCCCTTACCGCCCCGGCGCTGAGCCCGGTAGGTCGAGAGCGGCACGCGCTTGATGTAGCCGCGATGGCTGACCGTGACGACCATATCCTCGCGCTGGATGAGGTCTTCATCATCCACCTCGCCCTCGAGATCGAGGATCTCGGTGCGGCGGGGCGTTGCAAATTCATCCCGCACTGCGATCAGTTCGTCTTTGACGATCGATACGATCCGCGCACGCGAGCGTAGAATATCGAGATAATCTTTGATGCTCTCGCCGAGCTGGCGCATTTCCTCGCCGATCTCCTCGCGGCCGAGAGCCGTCAGGCGCTGGAGGCGCAGATCGAGAATAGCGCGCGCCTGGGTCTCCGATAGGCGGTAAGTGCCATCCTCATTGACCTTGTGTCGCGGATCGTCGACCAGCGCGATATAGTGGGCAACATCTGCGGCCGGCCAGTTACGTTCCATAAGCTGCTCACGCGCAACAGCGGGATCGGGCGCGCTGCGGATCAGCTTGATCACTTCATCAATATTCGCAACGGCTATAGCGAGACCGGCCAAAACATGAGCGCGGTCGCGCGCCTTGGTCAGCAGGAACTTGGTGCGCCGGGACACGACGACTTCACGGAACTGCGCGAATGCCAGAATCATGTCCCTCAGATTCAAAACCTCGGGACGGCCGCCATTCAGCGCGACCATATTGGCTCCGAACGATGTTTGCAGCGCTGTAAAGCGGTAAAGCTGATTGAGCACGACATCCGGCACAGCGTCGCGCCGCAATTCGATGACAACGCGGTACCCCTGGCGGTCGCTTTCGTCGCGAACATCGGAGATGCCCTCGATCTTTTTCTCACGCACCAACTCCGCAATGCGCTCGATCATTGTGGCTTTGTTGACCTGGTAAGGAATCTCACTAACGATCAGCGCCTCGCGGTCCTTGCGGATCGTCTCAACGCCCACCCGACCGCGCATCACGACAGAGCCACGCCCTTTATGATAGGCGGAGCGAATGCCGGAGCGGCCGAGAATTAACCCGCCGGTTGGGAAATCGGGACCGGGGACGATTTCGGTCAGCTCTTCGATGGTGATAGCGGGATTGTCGAGATAGGCGATGCAGGCGTCGATCACTTCGCCAAGGTTGTGCGGCGGGATGTTCGTGGCCATGCCCACCGCAATACCGCCTGCGCCATTGACGAGCAAATTGGGATACCGCGCCGGCAAAACGACAGGTTCGCGCTCGGAATTGTCGTAATTATCCTGAAAATCGACGGTGTCTTTATCCAGATCGTCGAGCAGTGTGCCGGCGACCTTTGCAAGCCGCGATTCCGTGTAACGCATTGCGGCGGGCGGATCGCCATCGACGGAACCAAAATTGCCCTGCCCATCAATAAGCGGAACGCGCATGGAGAAATCCTGCGCCATACGGACAAGTGCGTCGTAAATCGCGGTATCACCATGCGGATGATATTTACCCATCACATTGCCGACGGTGTTCGCTGACTTGCGAAACGGCTTGTTCCATTCATAGCCGTTTTCGTGCATCGAATAGAGGATGCGCCGGTGAACTGGCTTCAAGCCGTCACGGACATCAGGTAGCGCGCGCGACACGATCACGCTCATGGCGTAATCGAGATAGGAGCGCTTCATCTCCTGCGCTATTGAGATCGGGCGGATATCAGACCCGCTATTATTATCGCCGCCGGTAGGGTTTTCTAAATTGTCTGCCAAGGTTTATCAGCCGCAAAATTCTGCCGACTCAGTCGACATGTGTCGAAACTGTCTGAAAAAATCTCCGAGAGATTTGAAATTACCGGGACTATAGACAAGAACGATGTCCGTTCGCAAGCTAGCCGGCAGTCAGGTCTAAGGATACGAACAATTATCGATATATCGCGACACGAACCGGCTATAAACCCAGCTTATTGATGATCGCTCAGGACACCAAACCAATTAGAATGGAATTTCGTCATCGAGATCTTTGTCGAAACTGCCCGAGCTGCCACTCTCACGGCCGCCAGCTGAGCCCCGTTCTCCACCACCATATGGAGGGGCGTCCTCTTGAAATCCAGGGGCACCGCTTTCCATACCGCCGCTGCGTCCGTCAAGCATGGTCAATACGCCGTTAAAGTTCTGCAAGACGACTTCCGTTGAATATTTGTCTTGCCCGCTCTGGTCTTGCCATTTTCGGGTTTGAAGCTGGCCTTCGAGATAGACTTTGGAGCCTTTGCGCAAATATTGCTCGGCGATCTTGCACAGCCCGTCATTGAAGATAACAACACGATGCCATTCGGTTTTCTCGCGGCGCTCGCCGGACATCTTATCGCGCCAGCTCTCAGACGTAGCAAGACGCAGGTTACAGATCGGGCGTCCGTCCTGTGTACGGCGTATTTCCGGATCGGCACCCAGATTGCCGACCAAAATAACTTTATTCACCGAACCGGCCATAACGTCCTCTCATTCTATCAGCGACTCGAGCACGCAGTTTAACAATGTGCCTGGGATCTTGATCTAATCGATCGGGCTTTTCCACACAACTGATGCTTACGATAGCGGTATCGATCCTTGAGTCGCTCAATGTTCATGTAAAGTTCTATGATGATTGACGTAGCCTGTCA
>CAZMAC010000295.1:0-4525 GCA_964564085.1 uncultured Hyphomicrobiaceae bacterium | reverse complement strand
CCGTGGCGTCCCCACTTGAACTCGGCCGTGCACCTGCTCAGGGCAGGTTTGGGTCATATTCGGTCGCTGCGTTGAGAGCAATCAATGTCCGCATCGAGGCGAAACTCCCCGGTATCCGGTTATGCCGTCGAGGGAAGAAAGTAAGCGGTAATCAACCGTGAGGCTTTACCAATATTGCGTCTGACGCGACCGGATTTCGTTTCCCAATTGGCTGACTCAGACTGCTCCGGTGCGTCGCCCACACATAGGTAAAGGAGCTGAGGAATACCGCGAGCCGTACGGAACTGTTGACGCCGGTGCTACTCAGTACTACTATAAGTTAGAGGTGAACTGAGATGACCGTAAAATCTTCGATCTCGCTGACTGATGAGCAGCATGCCTTCGCACGCGAATTAGTGAGCACCGGCCGTTATCCAAGTGTCAGCGCCGTGGTGGCGCAGGGCGTTGAGCTGCTGAAGGCGCGCACGGAGGCTGAGACGACCGAGTTGGAAGCGCTGAAACTTCTTCTCGAGGAGCGCCGGCGCGGTGCCTTTGTCTCCTCGGATGAGATGGGGAAGCGGCTCACAGTGATGACCGAACGCAAGCGTCGTGATGCTGGCCTACGCAGTTGAGTTCGCCGCCGGAGTTGAGCGCGATTTCGAGCTGATCTACGACTTTCTGGAAGAAAGCTACCGCGGCTTCGGCGAAAGCCCTGAGGAAGCGGCCTTGCATGCGGCAGCGCGTGTCGAAGCAATCCGCGTTGCGGCCTCCAAACTTGGGAACGCGCCATATCGCGGAACGCTGCATCCAGAGATGATGCCGAACCTGCGGCATCTGACAATCGATCAGGCAATCTACTGGTTTTTGGTTGATGAGCATGCGCTGACCGTTCGTGTCCTGGCGATCTTTTTTGGTGGCCAGGATCATGTCCGCCGAATGCTCGCGCGGCTTTTGCAACGGCTGTGACGATCAAAGCGTATTCCGGCTCTAAAAAGACGGAGCCATTGGCTCCGTCTCCCATTCCTTAGACGTCGACTTGCTCCGCGATTGCCAGGGCATCGTCCGGCACGGGACATAGTCGATTTTCGAGTGTCCGAGCAGGAGCTGAACCGCGCGGAGATTGCCGGTCTTCTTGTAAATCAATGTCGCCTTGGTCCGGCGAAGTGAATGCGTACCGTAGCCCGACGGATCGAGCCCGACCATCACGATCCATTCGGAGACCAGACGAGCGTATTGACGCGTCGTCAAGGAGCGCGTCTGTCCCCAGCGTCCAGGAAAGAGATAATGACCTGGCATTTTAGGCTGGGCACGAAGATAGGCGTCGACAGTCTGCCGGGTCTGCTCTATGATCTCGAAGCGAACCGGCCGGCCCGTCTTGCGCTGACGAACCGTTGCACGCGAAGCCGCATAGCCTTGGGGGGCAATATCGTCCACTCTGAGCGCGACAAGATCACAGCCCCTCAATTTGCTGTCGATGGCGAGATTGAACAGCGCAAGATCGCGAACTTTCCCATTCAACTGCAGCCTGGCTCTGATTGACCAGACATATCGCGGGGTAAGCGGCGACTTGGGCCCAATGAACTTGCCTTTGTTCCACGAGCGAAACGGTTTGGACGGGGAAGCTAGGTCTGACGGCATGATCGTTCTCCTTAGGAGGTGAAAGACCATTGTGCCCCAGAATTTGCCGTCGCAGGCTCATGGCGCAGACGGAAAGGGTACGGCCTGTCTGCCGAGACGTGTGTTGCCGCGAACTGCTGGATCATGAACCTTGCGACCCATCCGTCGTTCGCCAGGCGAGCTCGGTTTTTCTGGCTTAAAGCAAGTTTCGCAAGAAGCGGTGCGTTACGCACCGCTCTCGCCGCTGGCGAACCGCCAGACTTTGATGCCCATCTTACGGGCTTTGGCGGCGAGATTCTGCGAGATACCGGATCCCGGAAAGGCGATGACGCCGATGGGCAGAACCTCGAGCATGGCGTCGTTGCGTTTGAAGGGCGCGGCTTTCCCGTGGCGAGACCAGTCCGGCTTGAAGACGATCTGGGGGACTTGGCGATGATCCGCCCACACGGACGCAATCTTTTCGGCGCCTTTGGGCGATCCGCCATGGATCAGCACCATATCGGGGTGTTTTGCCCGAGCCTTGTCGAGAGCGTCCCAGATGCGGGCATGATCGTTGCAGTCGATACCGCCGGTAAAGGCGATCCTAGGGCCGGCGGGCAATAGCGGCTCGATGTCCACTCTGCGTTTGGCGGCGATATAATCGCGGCTGTCGATCATTGCGGCCGTAAGCGCCTTACGGTTCATCATCGAGCCGCTGCGCGGCCGCCAGACCTGACCGATATGAGCGGAAAACAGCTCAGCAGCCATGTCGCGCATGGTTTCGAAGGCGTCACGGCGTTCGATCAGTACCAAGCCATCGGCTATTAGGGTTTCAAGCGCAACCGAGCGGATCTCGGAGCCGTCCTGACGGCATTGTTCGCGTTTCTGGGCCTGTTCATTGGCATTAAGGGTGCGTTCAATCCGTCCGATTTTTCCGTGGAAAAGATTCACGACGGACCATAGCAGGCCTTGGAGGTCGGTTTCGAGCGGTGTTCCGCCACATATTGCAACAACCGCGTCGAAGACGGTGGATAATTGGCTTTGGACACGCTCCGGCTCCGGCCATGGCCGTCGATCGGCTTCGCCTTCCATCGGGCGGTGGCCGTAAAGCTGCAGCTCATCGAGACAGTGCGCGGTGTGCGAAAGGGTATGGATGGGTTCGAATTCGTCCGTATCGTAATCATCGGTCATGGCCGGGTCTTTCTCTGTTCGAGACCGCGCCATCGCGGCCTTTCCGGCGCAATCCGGCCGGAAGCGGAAAGGAGCGGCACCCTTGGCAAACGGCATCTCGTGCCGATGCATGACAGCCGGGCCGGAGCGTCAGCGGAGGACGGCCGGGGCGGCATATTTGGCATGAGGAGGAATGATTGAAGGGCGACGCAACTGGCCGTTGCCGGGCCTGCGCGCTTCTGGCGCGATCGCTGCTCAAAGGCCGGCGCGGGTTTGAAGAGTAAAAGACCGGCCAACAGATGATATTGGAGCGCGGAGCCGCTCTTTTACCATGACCGCTTGCGGCGGACGGGGAGCCATAACGCGGCATCCTCGGGCGCAAGCTGCGGGCGCAGAAAGGCCGAGAGCGCTATAGGGCCCATCAGGCACAGATCGTCATTGAAATCCTTCGCCCTGGGGACAAGCCGAATGGCCTCGATCTCACGCGCTTGGGCGCGCTCGATGAGCCTTGCGCCGGCATGACGCCCAGCCTCATCATTGTCCTCGGCGACATAGAGGCGTCTCAATTCAGACGGGAGCTTGAGCGCGACAAGGTGGCTGGCCGAGAGCGCTGCGATGATTGAAAGTTCCGGCAAAGCGGTGCGAAGCGAGAGCATGGTCTCGATCCCTTCACCGGCGGCAAGTCTGTCGTTCACGCTCCCGAACCGAACGCCATTTCCCAGGAGATGACCAAGGGCGCGGCGCGGCGTCTTGACAGGCGCCTTGCCGCTGCCATCGCGCGCCAGCCATGTGCGCTGAATGCCGGTGATCTGATTGTCGAGGTCCGTGACAGCGGCGAGCAGAGCTGGCCAATAGTCCGGCTCTGCCCCGGCATATTCGCGATAGAAGCAGCGCGGATGAAACCGCAAGGCTACCCCGCTTCGCCAATCGGTAATGCCGCGATGGTTGAGATAGGTTTGGGCGAGAGTGCCCCTGATCGGTCCGGCTTGCGCGAACAGGCGCCTTGCCAAATCGGGCGATCTTTTGGGGCCGGACGGGCGCGAGACCGTCGGTTCGAGACGCGGCGCACCAAGAAAGCGGCGTGCTTCTTGGAGCGCTTCGGCAACGCTGTCCAGATGGCAGCGGCGTTGGATGAGATCGAGCAGATCGCCATGCTCACCCGTTGCCGCATCACGCCATTTGCCCCGCTGTCCTGGTCCTGTATCGGATCCGTGCAATCGGACATAAAGGCTACGGCCCTGCGCGTTATCGGCATCGCCGACAATCCAATAGCGGCCGGCGCGGCGGCCATTGGGAAAATAATGGCGGCAGACGCTTTCGGCTGCCGATGCCAGACGGCGGGCCCAATCCGCAGGGCTCTCCTTTGCCATGATGTCCTCCAGAGAAAAAAGCCCGCCAAATCTGGCGGGCCTGAGTTGGGTAAGGAAGAGGCTTATTCGGCGGCAACGCCAAAAGCTTCTTCGGGATCGGCGGCCTTTGCGGTATCTTTCGCAGTCCCGGGATCGTTGGCGCTGCTTGTGTTGACCTCAGCTTCTCGGTCTGCAGACGGCATTTGGACTGGGGTGCGCAGCGGCTCGGGCAACCAGCCGGTTTCGGCCAGCAGTTCTTCGGCGGCTTCGATCATCTCCGGCTTTTTGAGCCCGCTGATCCTCTCGGCAGCTGCTTCGCCCTTTGCCTCGCGCACCGCTTCAAGAACCCGGCCCTTGGTCACACGGGTAAGAAAATTCTCAGCCGTCGGCTTCCATCCTGCCGCCGCCATATCGAGCTTCAGGGTTTCGGC
>CAZMAC010000294.1:0-4531 GCA_964564085.1 uncultured Hyphomicrobiaceae bacterium | reverse complement strand
TGGCTGAAAGGGAGAGAGAGTATGAACATCCATATGAAACCTGAAGAACTCGACGTGGGCTACGATGTGCCGGCCGCTATTGGCATGAACGAAAGCGAGATCCAGACACCGTGCCTGATCCTCGATCTCGATGCGCTTGAGCGCAATATCAAGAAAATGGGCGATTATGCCCGCGAACACGGCATGCGTCACCGCGTGCATGGCAAGATGCACAAATCCGTAGACGTCGCAAAGCTCCAGGAACGGATCGGCGGCGCGGTTGGCGTTTGCTGTCAGAAGGTCTCGGAGGCCGAAGTTTTCGCACGTGGCGGTATCAAGGACGTGCTGGTCTCCAACCAGGTGCGCGATCCGAAAAAGATCGATCGCCTGGCGCAGATCCCGAAGCTTGGTGCGCGGACGATTGTCTGCGTCGACGATACTGAGAACGTACCGGAGCTTTCGGAAGCCGCCCAGAGGCACGGCACTCAGATTGAGTGCCTTGTCGAGATCGACTGCGGTGCGGGCCGCTGCGGCGTCACAAAAACCGAGGACGTGGTCGCGATCGCCAAAGCCATCGATGCTGCGCCCGGCCTTAAATTTTCAGGGCTTCAGGCCTATCAAGGTGCGATGCAGCACATGGACAAATATGAAGACCGCAAAGCCAAGATCGATGTGGCCGTCGCTATGGTGAAGGACGCCGTGGAAGGCTTGAAGGCCGAGGGCCTTGAATGCGACATCGTCGGCGGTGGCGGCACCGGTTCCTACTATTTTGAAAGCACTTCAGGGGTTTATAACGAGCTGCAATGCGGCTCCTACGCTTTCATGGATGCCGATTACGGCCGCATCCTTGACGAGGACGGCGAACGCATTGACCAGGGCGAGTGGGAGAATGCGCTCTTCATCCTGACCTCGGTCATGTCTCATGCAAAGCCGGATAAGGCGATCTGCGATGCCGGGCTGAAAGCACAGTCAGTCGATAGCGGCCTGCCGTTCATCTATGGCCGCGACGATGTGGAATACGTCAAGTGCTCCGATGAGCATGGCGTGATCGCGGACCCGCAAGGCGTGCTGAAGGTCAATGAAAAACTGCGCCTCGTGCCAGGCCATTGCGATCCGACCTGTAACGTCCATGACTGGTATGTTGGTGTACGGAACGGAAAAGTCGAGGCCGTCTGGCCTGTCAGCGCTCGCGGCAAGGCCTATTAAGCACAAATGGCATGTGCGGGGCGTGACGACGCCCTGCCTTTAATCTAAAACGATGCAAGGCTGGCCCACCGGTTGACGGAAAGCCATTGTGCCTTTTCGAAACGGGAGGTGATGATATGAGCGAGACTGGAAGCAAGGTGCTTGTCGTCTCGGAGGCAGATTGCCAGCGGCTGGTCAGCCAGGCGCAGGCTTTCGACGCCGTCGAGGCTGTCTTTGGCGCAATGGCGCGGGGCGACGCCTATAACTTTCCGGTCGTCCGTGAGGCCATCGGCCATGCCGATGCGCTTTACGGTTTCAAGTCCGGCTTCGACAGGGCCAGCCTGGTTCTTGGCGTCAAATCTGGCGGTTACTGGCCCGGCAATATGGATAAGGGGCTGACCAACCATCAGTCGACGGTGTTTCTGTTTAATCCGGATACGGGACAGCTCAAAGCGCTGGTTGCCGGGAACTATCTCACCGCCTTGCGCACGGCAGCTTCGTCATCCGTTTCCATCGCCCATCTCGCGCGTAAGGATGCGAAAGTCCTGGGCATGGTCGGCGCCGGTCATCAGGCCCAGTTCCAATTGCGCGCCGCAGTGGAGCAGCGGTCCTTTGAACGGATCGTCGCCTGGAATCCGCATCCCGAAATGATTCCAAGGCTCGCCGCCGTCGCCGAAGAAATCGGCCTGCCTTTCGAAGCTGTAAGCCAGCAGGAATTAGGCGCGCAGGCCGACGTCATTATCAGCATTACCTCCGCTTTCGAGTCGCTGCTCATGGCCGACTGGATCAAGCCCGGCACGCATATCGCTTGCATGGGAACCGATACCAAGGGCAAGCAGGAGATCGACCCCGTGCTGGTTGCCCAGGCGACGCTCTTCACCGACGAAATCGCCCAGTCGATCAGTATCGGCGAAACACAGCATGCTTTCGGTGCCGGACAGATCAAAGAGACCGACATCACGCCGGTCGGCGCTGTCATCAATGGCGTGCATTCAGGCCGGTCGTCCGACGAAGAAATCACGCTTTTTGACGGCACCGGCGTCGGCTTGCAGGACCTGGCGGTCGCAGATGTCGCGGCCAAGCTTGCAGCGGAGGAAGGCGCGCAGCAGGTGGTCCTGTAGCGAGGCAAAGCCTTAAGCGTTTAGGAAAATTCAGAGCGTGACTGTCTGGTCATCGATCCGCAAGGCGTGCCCGCCAATGCGCACCGCGCGAATCATCCGGTTTTCCACTTCGAACTCCAGGAAAATCTCACTCTGCTGACCCATTTCGACGCCCTGCTCGATCATGCCGTTATAGAGTCCCTCGGGCGGACCGTCGAAAAGATTCACAATGGCGGCAAAAGCGGCAGCGGCAGAACCTGTCGCGGGATCTTCAAACATGCCCATCGAGGGCACAAAGCTGCGGGCATGAAATGCTGCTTTGTGCTGAACCGTATCGCGGCAATAAACATAGGCGGCGGCATGTTCGTCCGCACCGAACGCTTCCTGCCAATGCTCCTCGACCACTTGGGCGCGCCCAATCGCATCCAATCCGGCAACCGGCACAAATGTAAACGGCACGCCCGCGCTGAACCGGCGCGGCTTGAAGTTTTCAAATCCGATCTCGGTCGGCGAAAGACTGAGAGCGGCCGCGATTCGATCGACCGGAGCCGCCTCCCCCATTTCTTTTGGCAAATTCGGCGCGTCGAACTCGGCAAAGGGGGCGCCGCTCGGGTCAGGCTTGACGCCGACGCGAAGAATGCCGCCTTTCGCTTCAAGAACACAAAGCGTGTCGAATTCTGCGCCTCGCGGTGTCCATATGCGGTCCTGTGTCAGGCAAATCGCCGTGCCGACCGTCGGGTGTCCTGCAAAAGGCAACTCCATCGCCGGTGTAAAAATGCGAATCGCTGCCATATGGGCTACATTTTTTGGCGGAAAAACAAAGACGGTTTCGGAAAGGCCGATTTTGTGGGCAAGCGCCTGCATGGTGTCGTCGTCGAGGCCGTCGGTTTCCGTCATAACCGCAAGGGGGTTTCCGCCGTCCTGGCGTTTCGTAAAAACGTTCAAAAGCGTGTAACGGCGTTCCATTCAGTTTTCCTCGTCTGGCACGACAAACTTGCGGCGAACAATAACCAAAAGCGGCCTTAAGGACAGCTCGGATCACAAAGACTCACAAAAAGAACGCACAATCGTGACAAGCCGCGTGTATTCTCGCCGCAATTCAACCAAGCAGCACATTTCGAAGAACATGAAGTCGTGTCGGAGAGACGGATAAGACAAGTTAAGATGCTGATTGTTCTGCATTATTTTTTGCTCGTCTGATTTAAGCAACACTCCACAGCATTGTATTGAACCGCCACATGATTGCCAAACGAGGCACCTACCTACTGGTTATCTGACGACGCAGTGCTCGTATTGTTTTCAAGGCTGCGCGTTTATGTTCTCACGGGGGATCATGATGAGACGTTTGAAATATCTCAGCTTCGGTCTTGTAAGTGCAGCAGCGCTTATGATTGCCGCACCTGCCGCAAAAGCGGCTGACGTTTATGATGGCGGCGGCAGCATCAAAGACACCGGACCTGTCGACTACACACCGACGCTTGCATGGACCGGTTTTTATCTCGGCGGCAACATTGGCGCTGCCTTCGATGACGAAGACGACTCCGACGAGGAGTTTATCGGCGGTGCGCATCTCGGATATAATTGGCAAAGGTCATCAAACCTTGTCTTAGGTCTTGAGGGCGATGTCGACTTCGCCGACGGTCTTGATTATCTGGCAACAATCCGTGGTCGCATTGGCTATGGCGCGGGTCCTGCGCTCATCTATGCGACAGGCGGTGTCGCCTTCATTGGCCTTGATGATGACATTGACGACATTGATGAAACCGGCTGGGTCCTGGGCGGAGGTCTTGACTATAAGATCCGCGACAATTGGAGCGTCGGTGCAGAAGGCCTGTACTACAATTTTGATGCTGACGATGGGGACGCCGACTTCTGGACGGCGCGCGCACGCTTGACCTATCATTTCGGCAGCCGCTACTAAGCGCGCCTCTGAATAAATCATAGTGCTGAATTCAGCGATTTAAACGCGGCGTTTATGGCGCCGCGTCTATTTACTATTTGCGGCTGCTTGCTTGAATCAATGTGAG
Organism: uncultured Hyphomicrobiaceae bacterium; assembly: GCA_964564085.1. Classification (GTDB taxonomy): domain Bacteria; phylum Pseudomonadota; class Alphaproteobacteria; order Rhizobiales; family Rhodomicrobiaceae; genus JAHQVI01. The sequence goes on along the minus strand of CAZMAC010000294.1, from coordinate 240 downwards.
GTGATGTAAATTCGCCACTTTGCGTTTGTAGTAGTAAATCGTTGTTTCTTAATGTGATTTCCATTTTATATGTAAAAAGACATACAACCCAAAATAGCTCCATACCGTTTTTACTCTCAGCAGCTGCTTTTCAGCGGAACCCAGGCAGCGTAAATCTTTTTCGACTACCAGTTATTTAAAACGCAAAATCTGAAATCTTTGGGGGACTACCGTGAAAGCACTCAAGCTTGCTCTGCTGAG
>CAZMAC010000293.1:0-4537 GCA_964564085.1 uncultured Hyphomicrobiaceae bacterium | reverse complement strand
CCACGATACGCCGCTTTCCTTATTCCACGCCGTCACCAACTTTGCCGCATAGCTCCAAATGATGCAAGAGCAGCTGTTGCTTCAGCTCAAATTGATAAAGATCAACCTCAAAAATCCAGCACAAGATTAGCCTGAGAGCCGTTCGAGGTTTCGTACCCAGCAAATTTTTTGCTTACGGGCAGTGTGCTATCACTACCTGGGAGGAGGGAACGATGAGAAGGATCGCAATCTTTTTCGCAGTGCTTGGGGTTTTAGCGATCATCGCCGTATTTGGTCATGCCGTGTTGGTTATGGCAGCGAATGGAAGCAGCTCCTTTGCTAATGTTGCGGCCAACAGTTGCTCTTATTGTCACGCGGGACCGTAACACCGGTTTCAAAGCGCGTTTCCCGCATCGCCATTATCGTCTTGGGAGATGCATCAATGAATCAGTTGAAGGAAAAAAACACAGTGCGATCTGCTGATTAATTGCCCCTTAACGCCTTCGCGACAATTTTCGTGTGATAATCGTCTAAAAATGAGTACAGGCGCACATGATTACATCACGCAAAGGCGGAATCGGCCGCTATTTCCTTTTTCTTGGCCTTTGCATGGTTCTCATCGTTTACTTCTCCTATCATGCCGTTAACGGCAATCACGGCTTGCACAAACAGGCGCTGCTGACTGAAAAAATCAAACAGCTTGAAACTGAGCTTGCAGCTTTGAAAGAAGAACGCCAACGTATTGACCACGATGTCTTGCTCATAACCAAACGCGTTCAAACCGACCCCGATTTGCTCGAGGAGCAGTCACGGAGTTTGCTAAACTTTGTCCGCCCTGGTGATATTGTCGTGCTGCGGCCCCAAGCGTTGTCAGGCAATAAATAAGAGCGACCAGGTTTTCAACGATTCTCAATAAAGGCTTGGGAAATCGCTACAACTTTCTCTAGACTGGACGGCAAAGATCGGGAGGATTACGCGGGAGATTCGCATGGTCCAATCATCAGCCGAAAAGGTGACAAACTCGGATATGGCACAGAACGGACACGCCTCGGATGCTTTGCCTGCCAGCAATCGAGAACCGGCAGAATTCAGCAAAGAAGAAGAACTTCACGCCTATCGCGAGATGCTGCTGATCCGGCGCTTTGAGGAAAAAGCCGGACAGCTTTATGGCATGGGCTATATTGGCGGCTTTTGTCATCTTTATATTGGCCAGGAAGCTGTTGTGGTCGGAATGCAGATGGCGCTCGAAGAAGGCGATGAGGTGATTACCGGCTATCGCGATCACGGCCATATGCTGGCGACGGGGATGGACGCGAATGGCGTGATGGCCGAGCTGACAGGGCGACGGGGCGGCTATTCGAAGGGCAAGGGCGGCTCGATGCATATGTTTTCCGTCGAAAAGGGTTTTTTCGGCGGGCATGGAATCGTCGGTGCGCAAGTCCCACTCGGCACCGGCCTTGCTTTTGCAATGAAATATAAACAGAACGGCCGGGTTTCGCTAACCTATTACGGTGATGGCGCCGCCAATCAGGGGCAGGTTTACGAAGCGTTCAATATGGCCAAGCTTTGGTCTTTGCCCGTTGTTTATATTGTCGAAAACAACAAATACGGCATGGGTACGCGTGTCGACCGTGTGTCGGCGACGACGGACCTGTCCCATCGCGGCCTAAGCTTCGATATTCCTGGCGAGCAGGTTGATGGCATGGATGTGCGTGCCGTGAAAGCTGCCGGAGATCGCGCCGTGAAGTGGGCGCGTGAAGGCAACGGGCCATACATTCTCGAAATGCTGACCTATCGGTATCGCGGTCACTCCATGTCCGACCCGGCGAAATACCGGACGCGCGAGGAGGTTTATAAGATGCGGACTGAGAAGGATCCGATCGAACAGGTTCGCGCACGCCTCATAGAAAAAGGCTGGGCCAATGAGGAGGAACTGAAAGCCATCGACAAACAGGTCCGTGCGATCGTCAATGAATCCGCTGATTTTGCACAGAACGATCCGGAGCCGGATGTATCGGAGCTTTGGACGGATGTAACCGTCGAGGCAAGCTAGGCCTTGTGCAGACGAGGATGCAAACCGCTGCCAATCGAGTCCGGGTACGTAGCAATTTAACGCAATGACAATAATCCCAAACCGCACCTTGATAAGCCGAAATGAGGCTGAGCGGTCAGTCTAGGCGAGGAGTGAAAGAATAATGCCCGTTCAAGTGCTAATGCCCGCCCTTTCGCCAACGATGGAAGAAGGCAAGCTAGCCAAATGGTTGATCAATGAAGGCGACGACGTTTCTGCCGGCGATGTGATTGCTGAGATCGAAACCGACAAGGCGACGATGGAGGTTGAGGCGGTCGATGAGGGAAAGCTTGGCAAAATTCTTGTCGAAGAAGGAACCGAAGGGGTCAAGGTCAATACGCCCATTGCTGTGATCCTCGCTGATGGCGAAGATGCGACGGCCGCGGACGTAACTGCTACGGCGCCTTCAGCAGCAGACAAACCGCAGGTCAGCGATACCGGCCGAGCGACCGTTGAAGCCCGTCCGACGCCGGACAGTCAGAAAGAAACTGCCACTTATCTTGAGCCGGAAGTGCCCGAGGGAACGGAAACGGCTTCCGTGACGATGCGCGAAGCATTGCGGGACGCCATGGCGGAAGAAATGCGCCGTGACGAGACAGTCTTCATCATGGGCGAGGAAGTTGCCGAATATCAGGGTGCTTACAAAATTACTCAAGGACTACTCCAGGAGTTCGGTGCAAAGCGCGTTATCGATACACCGATTACTGAACATGGGTTTGCTGGCGTCGGCGTTGGTGCAGCATTCGGCGGTTTAAAGCCGATCGTTGAGTTTATGACATTTAACTTTGCAATGCAGGCTATCGATCAGATCATCAACTCCGCCGCAAAGACGCTTTACATGTCGGGCGGCCAGATGCGCTGCCCTATCGTTTTCAGAGGGCCAAACGGCGCCGCGGCCCGTGTCGCCGCTCAGCACAGCCAATGCTATTCAGCCTGGTATGCGCATGTCCCGGGCCTTAAAGTGATTGGCACGTCGAATGCAGCCGATGCGAAGGGTTTGCTAAAGGCGGCAATCCGTGATCCAAACCCGGTGATTTTTCTCGAAAATGAAATCCTTTACGGGACGAGTGGCGAGGTTCCGAAGGCTGAAGATTGGGTCATTCCCATTGGCAAGGCCAAAATTGCACGAGCCGGCAAGGATGTGACAATCGTCTCTTTCCTGCGCGGCATGGTTTACGCGCTTGAAGCGGCGGAAAAGCTCAGCGAAGAGGGTATTGAGGCCGAGGTCATCGACCTGCGTACGTTACGGCCGCTCGACATTGCGACAATTATTGAGTCGGTCAAGAAAACGAACCGGATCGTGACCGTTGAAGAAGCTTGGCCGGTTTGCTCGGTTGGCTCAGAGGTTTGTTCGCGTGTAACTTCTGAAGCCTTCGATTATCTTGATGCGCCGCCAACGAAAGTTTCCGGTGCCGACGTGCCAATGCCTTACGCTGCTAATCTTGAAAAGCTGGCGTTGCCTGACGCGCAACGGGTGATCGATGCGGTGAAGGCGGTCTGCTACACATCCTGATTCTTATTTTAAGCCTGACCATTGGACTTGAGGACTAAGTCAAAAATGACGGAAGCGGAGATACTGGAAGCGGCGATCCAGGGCGCTCAAGCTGCGTTGGCGCTTTTCTCCGTGTTCATTAGTATTGTGTCAGCCTACATCGTTGCGCTCTATCTCTTCCTAGGCACTGCCCCGTTCATTCTGCGCTTTGTCACCTTTATTCTTCTGACCGCCGCACTGCTCACGCTTGGTGCTTTTGCCTATAACCTGCAGTATCTCGGCGAGGGTATGCACACGGCTTGGCAAAACCTGCCACAGCGATCCACCGGTATGGAAAGCCTCGGCCCGCCACTCATCGTCCGCTCTATTTTCCTTGATGGACGCGAGCTCGCCGCTCTGGCCTCATGGGTTTTCGGAGGCGTTGTCTATCTCGCGCTCGCTTATGCCACCTTCCTCTATCGTTGGCCAAAACCGTCGACATCTTAAGGAACCGATCATGCCAATCCCAATTCTCATGCCCGCTGTGTCGCCGACAATGGAAGAAGGCAAGCTGGCAAAATGGCTTGTCAAAGAGGGCGATAACGTGTCCTCGGGCGACGTGATTGCCGAGATCGAAACCGATAAGGCAACCATGGAAGTTGAAGCGGTCGAGGAAGGGACAGTCGGTAAGATCCTTGTTGCCGAAGGCACAGAAGGTGTTGCCGTCAACGCGACAATTGCGATGCTCCTGGAAGAGGGCGAAGATAAATCGGCGCTCGGTTCTGCAGGACCGACTGCGCAAACATCTAATTCACCCGAAGCCAAAACAGAGCCGGATCAAGCGAAAAACGGGGACACGCCTTCTACTGTGAATGAGCGAAAAACCGTGTCAGCAGCACAACCGCAACTGTCGGCAGCGAATGGTCAAGGTGGACGGGTTTTCGCATCACCTCACGCCCGCCGGAACGCCAACGCCTAATCAAATAATCAAACCGCGTAAGCGGGCACTCGACCGC
>CAZMAC010000292.1:0-4542 GCA_964564085.1 uncultured Hyphomicrobiaceae bacterium | reverse complement strand
AGATTTGGCCAGCCGACCGGCTGCCCGCGCCGCTCCGTTTGGTGGGCACTACCTCCCCACTAAGACGAAACGGATTCGAGTCCCGGCGCCCCCTCAGGGAAGCGGCGCCGGAGATAACTCCGCATGGGAATTCTTCGATCATGGTGAACCAGAAAATAAGCCTGCTTCTGATCAGCAACCTATCTGAGCAAAACCACCTCAATGTCCGAGATGCAGGCGTTCGCGCTCCCGCTTCCGCTTTCTCCTGACTTCCGCTCTGCCTTTGCAATGATGTTCGCCTCAGCCGATGAATTTTAGAAACCATTTGTTAAACAATCGGCAGCTATTAAGCGTCGGCGTTCTCGCAGCATGATTGGACCAAATAAAATTAAGAAGTACTAGAAGTGCTAGTTGCAGATCTTGGACCGTCCGTCCTTACGGGTCTGCGAAATCCATTGTTACCCAGTTCAAACAAGCCCTCAAATCGTATTGCCACGATCAGCGTCGACGTATTGCCCAACCACACTCGCGGAAGGGAAGTTGTTCCGACGCCGGATTGTCGCGCTGCGTAGTATGTAGTGATCCAAGCCTTGTAGATGAAATGACTGCGGTCAACGTCCTGATCAGGACGCCGCTCGACACCTCATAGGAGAAAAAAATGTTTAGGAAGATGTTCGTAACGTTTGCATTCATTGGATTTGTGAGCGCAATCTCCACGCCTGCCGCTCAAGCAAATGAACTCCAGCACGTAGCAGCCAATATCAGTGCGATTGAACGGGACATGCATGCCCTTCAAGTCGAGGCAGGCCGGCTGTTTCATCAAATGAACCAAGCGCGATGGAACGCACGGTGGCATGCCCAAAGGGAGGCAGAAAAAAGAGCGGAAATGAGCCGGGCCGGGTGCTCACAGCGGACATGGTATTGCGATGCACTGTATCAAGATATGTCCGCGCATGCTCAGCTCAAGCAGCAATGGCATCACGCCTTTGAGACGAACCAAAGAAATCACAAGGCGGTGGCCTGGAGGATCGGCACGCTTAATCAGACGGGCCAATGGTGGAAGAACCGTCTTGCCATGCTCCAACATCAACAAATGATAACAGCGTCGCAACCGACATCCCCGGCTCAGGGCGGCAAGACTTCGTAAGCGGCGTTAGCCGTTCATTTGCTGGTTCCGAGCCCAACGCGTGGAGCAATCCGCCGCTGGGCTCGGGCTGAAACCTAAGGGTGTTACGTACGGCCCGCTTGCCCAGAAGCTGGCAGAGATTGGCGTCGGTGAAAAAGAGGCCGATATCCGCAACAAGTTAGCGCGCGGGAAATTTGCAGCAGCTTTTATGTACTGTAGAATTTCACGCACCCCGTCTTGACAACACCCCTGTCCTCGCCCAGATATGTGAATGTAACTAACATTTACATTAGGAGAGGGTCTGATGGTCATCGCTGAAAGAGTTGATCAGTTTGGCAAACCCGCCTGGATCGCCTTGATGGTGCTGGGCTTTATCGTTTGGTGGCCGATCGGATTGGCAATCCTGGGCTTTATGATATGGAGTGGACGAATGGGATGTGGACGGGGCCATTGGGGCCAGTGGAAACGTGAAAAATGGAGCCGTATGAAGCGCAGCGGCCAATGGGGCGCGAGCGGGTCTGACAGCGGCAATTCGGCCTTTGAAGAGTATAAGGCCGACACGCTGCGCAGGCTTGAGGACGAGCAGAAAGAGTTTCTCGATTTTCTGCAGCGTCTGCGGCACGCCAAGGACAAGGCCGAGTTCGATCAGTTTATGACCGAGCGGCGCAACCGTCCGCAAACCCCGCCGCAGCAGGAGCCACCCGCGGAAGGTCATCCAGCGTAAGTTGGCACTTGCCTTTCAAAAAACAAGCGCGGCAGTCTCGCGTGAGTGCCGCGCTTTTCGTTTTGGTCCGACCTAATTTTTTAACGGACCGTCATTGCGAGGCCATAGGCCGAAGCAATCCATGTTGCACTAAACGCGGCATTCGCATGTGGATTGCTTCCCCCTCACGCTGTTCGGGGTCGCAATGACGAAAAATGTTTCCGCGCAGAGCCCTCAATATCTATAGATGCAGCTGATAGCTGGCCTGGACCCAGCGATAGCCGTCTCCGGTTTTGTCGATATAGCCGATGGCCGGGAACGGCATGTGATAGCCGGTCACGGGGATGCGGTCGGTGGCGAGCATGTCGAGGATGCGTTTGCGCGTCGCGCCGGCGCCGTCCTTATCCATGTCGAAGCGGACATGCCATTCCGGCTTCATCAGCGACATCACGTAATGGTTCGTCACATCCGCCATGATCAGCAGGCGGCGGCCATCGCTTTCAATGTGGTAGACCAGCATGCCGGGCGTATGGCCGAAGGCGTTGATCGCGCGAATACCGGATGCGACTTCGCCTTCGGGCTTGAGGAAGGTCATTTTCTCCGCAAGCGGCACGACATTCGACTGCACCAGCTCCGCCCGGCCTTTCATGTCGCCCGACAGAAGGTCTTTGTTCGACCAGAAATTATATTCCGTCTCGCCGATGACGTAGCGGGCATTCGGGAAAAGCGGTTTGCCGTTTTCCATGAGGCCGCCAATATGATCGCCGTGGCAGTGGGTGATGACGACGACGTCGATCTGGTCGGCTTTCAGCCCGGCTTGCTCCAGCAGCGAGGCGAGCTTGCCCGCATTCGGGCGACGGCGGGCGCCATTGCCGGCATCGAAAAGAACGACCTCACTGCCCGTATTCACGATCACAGGCGCAAAAGAAATTTCCATTTTCTCAGGTGGTAGAAAATTCTCCTTCGCGAACGCCTTAACGGCGTCTTCCGGCTGGTTCTGGCCGAAAATTGGATGCGGGCCGTCCAGCTGGATGGCGCCGTCAAGCACGGTGGTCACCTCAAATTGCCCGAGCTTGACCCGGTAAACCGATGGTCGCTCCGGGCCAAGTTGCGGCGCAGCGGCGAAAGCCGGGCGCGTCAGTCCCAGTCCGATAGCGGGGGTGGCGGCCAATCCGGCGGCGCCGGCAAGCAGATTGCGCCGGGTCAAGCGGATGTCCTCAGTCATTTGAACTCCTCCTTTGGCATGGCTTATCGAGATCAATAACGCAGTTTGGGTCGTTCTAAAGAATGCGAATGACTGGTCAATGACGGCTCGGTTTCAACTGCTGCTGAGCCGCTTTAACAGCTTACGCTTGCAGCGAGACCGAAAGTCTGTCGTATACATAGTGGCAGCATTTGCAAACGGCTAGACAAATCAGAGTGAGGCGTTCTCTCCGCTATTGCGAAGAGGGCTGACCGCAGCCTTAACGAAAACGTAAACTCTGGCGCGCTATGACAGATTTAACCGATGGATTTAAGTTATGAAGTTCTTCATCGATACCGCCGACACGCAGGAAATCCGCGAGCTTGCCGCGACCGGGATGGTCGATGGCGTCACCACCAATCCGTCTTTGATCGCGAAGTCGGGAGAGAATTTCATCGAGACGGTTTCAGAAATCTGCGCCGTCGTCGAAGGGCCGGTCAGCGCCGAAGTTGCCGCGACCGATGCCGAGACGATCATCACGGAAGGGCGGCGGCTCGCCAAGATTGCCCGCAATGTTACGGTGAAAGTGCCGCTCACCTGGGACGGCCTGAGAGCCTGTCGCACGCTGACAGGCGAAGGCACGATGGTCAATGTCACGCTGTGTTTTTCGGCCAATCAGGCGCTTCTGGCGGCCAAGGCGGGCGCAACCTTCATTTCGCCTTTCATCGGACGGCTCGATGATTGCGGCGAGGACGGCATGGCCCTGATCCGCGACATCCGCCAGATCTATGATAATTATTACGAATTGAAGACGGAAATTCTGTCGGCCTCGATCCGGCATCCGCGCCACGTTACGGAGAGCGCGCTAGCCGGGGCCGATGTTGCGACTTTGCCGCCGAAAGTGCTGCGACAGCTTGCCAGCCATCCACTGACGGATAAGGGTCTTGAGCAGTTTCTTGCTGACTGGGCCAAGACCGGCCAAAGCATTCTTTAGAGGTAAAGAATGGGCCTCGCGCGCAATCCTTTTTCGTTACGCTTTATCCGGTCTCTGCCCTGGATGGTGAGTAGCGGCCTTTGCGGAGGTGCGCTCCGATGAGCACAGCTGGCGAAGACGAAGCGATTTTGCCCGCCGCCCCTGATTCCTGGAACGCGCTGCAGGCCTGGCTGCGCTTTCTCGCTACCGAACGCGACTGCACAAGCAATACGCTCGAAGCCTATGAGCGCGACGTCCGTCAGCTTTTCGTATTTCTGCTGCAGCACTTGGAACGACCAGCGGCCCTTGCCGATTTAAACTGCCTCACGCCGCAGCAATTGCGCGCATTCATGGCCGCCCGACGCTCGGTTGGCGCATGCAGCCGGAGCCTGTCGCGCAGCGTCTCGGCCTTGCGATCCTTTTTCCGTTTTCTGGAGCGAGCCAAATTGCTTCAGAATCGCGCGGTCCTCGCGGTCATGCTCCCAAAAGTGCCCCTATCGATCCCAAAGCCGCTGACCGTCCCAAAAACCGAGACACTTCTGGATGACAGCAGCGACGCATATAAGCGCGGCCAGCCG
>CAZMAC010000291.1:0-4544 GCA_964564085.1 uncultured Hyphomicrobiaceae bacterium | reverse complement strand
TACCCAGATAGCCATGCACGACCCGGAATTTTGCGTCGGGAGCGCATCACGCGGGCGGAGAATAGGACTCCGGCTGCCACGTCACATGACTTCGGGCCTGCGCATTCCAGCCAACAGGCGGCGCGTACCATGGCCCCTGAGTGCGGATAACGTTACGTCCACGCCAAGGCTGGTTTCCCAGGTCCCTCGGCTCCTCAGGCGCCGCTCGCCTCCCCACCAGAACGAGACGGTCTGCAGTCCCGGCGCCCCGTGAGGGAAGCGATGGGCATGAGTATAAGGGTGCGCAAAGGGGCGGGGATAAGTTTCTGCGAGAAACTGCGAGGATAGTGAATGGAGTCTTGCTTATGACCGCCGGGATGCATAGACGGTGTAAAATACACGTGCTCGTTTCTCGCTGCGCATGACGGATCGTCAAGCCGTCTGCGATCCCCGCCTTTGAAGCGATACCGCAAAATTTCGCTGCTGACCTTGAGCTATGTCAATTAAAGCTGACACCTTTGAGTGTAAAACTTGACTTACACCCAAGGGAGGCTTTCCGATGCGCGTCGTTCTGATTCATCCGAATTACCACTCCGGCGGAGCCGAAATCGCGGGAAATTGGCCGCCAGCATGGGCCGCCTATCTGGCCGGTTCGCTAAAAGCGGCAGGCTATAGCGACGTTCATTTCCTCGACGCGATGACGAATGATTTAAGCGATGACCAGCTCAGCGAGAAGCTGCGCGAACTTGCTCCCGATATTGTCGGATGCACGGCAATCACGCCATCGATCTATACCGCCGAGCGCGCGCTGGAAATCGCCCAGGAGGTTTGTCCGCAGGCCGTCCGCGTGTTAGGCGGCGTCCACGCGACATTTATGTATAAGCAGGTCTTGTCCGAAGCCCCCTGGATCGACGTCATTGTTCGCGGCGAGGGCGAGGAGATTTTTATCGATCTGGTTTCCGCGGTCGCGGAAGGGCGCTGGCCGTCGGACCGGCATACGATCAAAGGGCTTGCCTTTCAGGAAGGCGACAAGATCGTTGCGACGCAGGCCGCGCCCACGGTCAAGAACCTGGATGCGATCGACCCCGATTGGTCCCTCCTTGAATGGGAGAAATATATCTATGTGCCGCTCGGCACGCGCGTGGCCATCCCGAATATGGCGCGCGGCTGCCCGTTCACCTGCTCATTCTGCTCGCAATGGAAATTCTGGCGCGACTATCGCATCCGTGATCCGAAAAAAGTGGTCGATGAGATCGAGAACCTTGTCGAGAACCATAAGGTTGGCTTTTTCATTCTCGCTGACGAAGAGCCGACCATCAACCGGAAGAAATTCATCGCCTTTTGCGAAGAGCTGATCGCGCGCGGTCTGCCTGACAAAATCAAATGGGGCATCAACACCCGCGTCACCGATATTTTGCGTGATGAAAAATTCCTGCCGCTCTACCGGGGCGCGGGACTGGTTCACGTGAGCCTCGGGACCGAAGCGGCGGCGCAATTGAAGCTCGACCGGTTCAACAAGGAAACCAAGGTCGAGGATAATAGGCGCGCGATCGAGCTGTTGCGCAATGCCGATATTTTTGTCGAGGCGCAATTCATCGTCGGCCTTGAGAACGAGACCGCCGAAACGCTGGAAGAAACCTACCAGATGGCGCGCGCCTGGGAGCCCGATCTTGCAAATTGGGCGATGTATACGCCCTGGCCGTTTTCCTCGCTCTTCCAGGAACTTGGCGACAAGGTGGAGGTCTTCGACTTCTCCAAATATAATTTCGTGACGCCAATCATGAAGCCGGAAGCGATGGACCGGGCCGAGCTGCTCGATCGTGTGATGAGCAATTACCGGCGTTTTTACATGCGAAAGGCCTTCTTCCATTATCCCTGGCGCGGAACGGGCTTTCGCCGCCGCTATCTGCTGGGATGTCTGAAGGCGTTTCTGAAAGCGGGTTTCCAGCGCAAGTTTTATGATCTTGGCAAGGTCAACTATTGGGGGCCGCAATCGAAGAAGGGCGTGGACTTTCATTTCGACAAATCGCGGCAGATCGCGCCGGCGCAGCTGGAGGATTGGGAAGCAGCGGCCGACCGAACGAAGAAAGCTCGCGCGGCGCGTGCGGCGATCAAGGCCTGTGGTGGGGGCGATCAGCAATTGCCCGATGCCGCAGAAACCGAAACCGCGACAATGCATTAGAAGCGCGTTATGACCGGGGCGGATATAGTCGCGCATAAGCGTTTCCAGGCGAAGTGGACGCCGGTTCGCCGTCCGAAAATGCGGCAAGGCAAAGAGTTAAAGACGCCGACGGCGCAAAGACCGCCGCACCAATCATGCGTCGGTCCGAACGCCGTCATTCAGCTCGGCGCAGCCTTGCGCGAACGCCTCGGCGAGGACGCGGCGCGTCAGATTTTTGCTGAGGCCGGCTTGCTGGCGATGCTCACCGAACCGCCTGGCGAAATGGTCGATGAACGCAGTGTCGCACGTCTTTACCGGGCGCTTTTTGCGAGCGTCGAGGATGGCTTAGCGCGCGCAATCGCGGTCGATGCCGGAGTGCGGACGGCAAATTACATACTCGCGCACCGGATCCCTCGCGCGGCGCAACTCGTTCTGCGCATTCTTCCCGCGTCACTGGCCGCACCGATGCTCATCCGCGCTATTTCGAGCAATGCCTGGACATTCGCCGGATCAGGGGTTTTCCGCGCCCGCACCGGCTCGCCGCTCATCTTCGAAATCGCACAAAATCCCATATCCATGCCGGATTGTGTTTGGCATCGCGCCGTTTTCGAGAGATTATTTCATGCGCTGGTAACGCCAAATGTGTCAGTCAATCATCCGCAATGCTGCCATGCGGGCGCATCCATATGCCGCTTCGAAATTGCGCTGGGCGGCATGCGTCAGAGCTGGTTAGCGGCAGGGAAAGCAATATGACTCCCTTATTACAAAAATATGCAACGGCGCCAGTCCCGCGCTATACGAGCTATCCGACGGTTCCCCATTTCTCTACCGGCTTTGAGTCCTCGGTCTATCGGACCTGGCTCAGCGGGCTCGATCAAGCCAAGCCGATTTCGCTTTACCTTCATGTCCCGTTTTGCAAACAGCTTTGCTGGTATTGCGGCTGCAACATGAAGCTGGCATCGCGCTATGAGCCGATCTCAGCCTATGTCGACACATTGCTGAATGAGATCGCCTTGGTCTGCGAGGCCCTGCCCGGCCGCATGTCAGTTTCACATCTGCATTGGGGCGGCGGAACTCCGACAGTTCTCTCGCCCGACGACCTTGAACGGGTGATGTCCGATCTGCGCAACCGCTTCTCCTTCACACCGGACGCCGAAATTGCGCTCGAAAGTGATCCGCGGACGTTAACCGAGGCAATGACGGAACGCATCGGTGCACTCGGCTTCAACCGCGCAAGCTTCGGCGTGCAGGAGTTCGATCCGAAGGTTCAGGCCGCAATCAATCGCATTCAGCCACCGGATATGGTGCGCAAAGCCGTCGACAGGCTGCGCGCGGCGGGTGTCGCGGGCATCAATTTCGATCTGATCTATGGATTGCCGTATCAGACGGTCGCATCGCTCACAAAGACCATCGACACCTGCCTCGATATGCGCCCTGACCGGATTGCGATCTTCGGCTATGCCCATGTACCCTGGATGGCGAAGAAGCAGCGTCTCATTCCAACCGACGCCTTGCCGGGCGCAAGCGAGCGTGCCGCACAGTCCCAAGCGGCGGCCCAAGCCCTGCGCCGTGCCGGTTACGATCCTGTCGGCCTCGATCACTTTGCTTTGCCCGGCGATCCGCTCGCCATTGCCGCGCGCGACGGCACGCTCCACCGCAATTTCCAGGGCTACACCACCGACGAAGCCGAAACGCTAATCGGATTGGGCGCCACCTCGATCGGACGGACGCCAAGCGGTTATGTGCAAAATCTGTCCGAGACGGGCGCCTGGGCGCGGGCCATTGCGGCGGGCGATCTTCCCATCGGCAAGGGCCACACGCTGAGCGCCGACGACCGCCTGCGCGCCCATGTCATCGAACAGCTTATGTGTCATGCCGCTGTTGATCTCGACGAAGCTGGCGGGCGTTTCGATCAGCCTGCGGGCTGGTGGGCCGGTGCCCTGGACCGCTTGCGGGAAATGGCGGCCGATGGCCTGATTACGTTGAACGGCAGCAAGCTGCACACGACCGAGGACGGTTTGCCTTTCGTACGGGTTGTCGCTGCTGCATTCGACCAATATCTTCAGCAAAATAAGGCGAGGCACGCAATTGCCGTGTGATCGGCTCTCCCAGGCTCCTTAGCGCGGCTTTTACGGCGAATATATCGGAGCTCCAAATGCGGGCTGACACGCAGCGCCTCCAGTATCTGCCTTAAAGCCTGAGAGACGCGCGCGTGATTGATGTTGAAGACCTGTCCTTCGCCTATGGAACCGCGCCGCCCGCCATCCGGGATCTGTCCTTTCAGATCGCTGACGGCGAAATCTTCGGTTTTCTCGGCCCGAGCGGTGCCGGCAAAAGCACGACGCAAAAGATCCTGATCCGGCTTCTCAAGGGCTATGACGGGCGGCTTGAGGTTCTCGGCCGT
>CAZMAC010000290.1:0-4558 GCA_964564085.1 uncultured Hyphomicrobiaceae bacterium | reverse complement strand
GTGACGATCCAGAAGTTCGTCACATTAGCGGGCTCTTGCAGCAATGCCGTTTCGCGCGCAGCCCGCTTCATCCGTCTTCTGAAAATGCAGGCAATAAAAAAAAGCCAATCGGCAATAACTTAAAATCGCACCAGCGCCCGCCGATTTGTCAGCCTTTTCAAAAAGATCGGCATTGCCGGCAAGGTTGCCTAATTTTTGGTCAAGTCTTTGGCGAGACCAGCCTTGGTAAAGCTTTCGGCTTGATCTCTGAATTGAACGGTGAGGTTTTTGCATCCTTTGCGCCGTCCAGAATAAGCTTTATGCTGTTAAAGCTGTATAAAGCCGCCAAAACCGTACAAGGAGCTGTGCGCGATGAAACTCTACATGTTCGAACACTGCTCTTTGTGCTTCCGTGTGCGTATGATTGCAGCGCTAAAGAGGCTGCACCTGCAGGAAAGAGTCGTCCTGGACGATGACTCGGAGACCATGATCTCGCTGGTCGGCAAGCGCGTCATTCCCATTCTTGTCAAGGATGACGGTCAGCCGATGCTCGAAAGCCTGCACATGGTCGATCATATTGACGCAATCGGTGATCCGGTCTTAACCGGCGAGGTCCGGCTTGAAATCAAACAGCTTGAGGATCAGTTGCTTGAAAAGACCCCGCCGCTGACCATGCCGCGTTATCCGCTACTGAACCTGCCTGAATTCGCAACCGTCGTAGCGCATGACCATTACATTGTCCGCAAGCGGAAGGCTTACGGCGATTTCGTGGAGCTTCGCGCAAAGACGCGCGCGTTCATTTCCGAATTGATGCCTGTTCTGGAGACGCTCGACCGGCTGATGGAAAGCCCGAACGCTTTGAACGGCACGCTTTCAAAAGACGACATTCGCATTTTACCGCTGCTGCGATCGGTGGCCGTCGTCAAAGGCCTGAGATTCCCCGCAAAGGTTCGCGCCTATTTCGAGACGATGATGGAGCGAATTGGTTACGAGCCGCTCGGGCGGATTTAGAGCATTTTCAGGAGAAGTGGGAACCGGTTTTCCGTCCGGAAATGCGGCAAAACAAACAGTTAGAGTGTGTTCATGATTCTGATTGAGCCGAACACGCACTAAAGCGCATTCCGAAAGGTGTAAATTCTTCACCTTACTGGCGCTCTTTGCGTTTATGTGCATTCGGACGGAAAGTCGGTGCCCTGCCCCCATCTCCAACGGGCCATGCCGTTCCCGAACGCATTTCTGGCCGGGATGTCCTCAAGATTTCCTTTTCTGAGGCGATGGCAATCTGTAGGACGGATCGAGCCTGACATCGAGATAGCCGTTCACCGTCCCCAGCAAATCATCGAGCTTATCTTCAAAAAAATGATTAGCGCCCGCGATGGTCTCATGATTTATCACGATGCCTTTTTGCGTCTTTAGCTTGTCGACCAAAATCTTGACGGAGTCCGGCGGCACGACACGGTCCTCGGCGCCATTGATCATCAGGCCGGATGAGGGGCAAGGCGCCAGGAAGCTGAAATCGTACAGATTGGCCGGGGGCGCAACAGCGATGAAGCCATCGATTTCCGGACGCCTCATCAAGAGCTGCATTGCGATCCATGAGCCGAACGACACGCCGGCAATCCAGCAGGATTTCGCATCCGGATTATATGTCTGCAACCAGTCAAGCGCCGTTGCGGCATCGGCAAGTTCGCCGGGCCCGCTGTCAAACAGACCCTGGCTGCGCCCGACCCCGCGAAAATTGAAACGAAGCACCGAGAAGCCGCGCTGCGCAAAGGCATAATAGAGCTGATATACGATCTGATTATTCATCGTGCCTCCAAATTGCGGGTGGGGATGAAGGATCACCGCAACCGGGGCGAAATTGGAGGCTTCGTGATGGTATCGGGCTTCGAGACGGCCCGCCGGGCCGTTTATAATCACTTCGGGCATAAGCAGTCACTTTGTCATGAGGGAGGATAACAAGGGGAGCCGGCGGCAGCGAACCGCGTCACGATTCATGCCATTCCGCCTTGCGTGTGAATATCGGGACACGCAATACTTGACTTCTCTTGTCGGGATTTCTATACACATAGTAAGTTTAGAATCGTTCAAAAAAGGCTAGGAGCATTTTATGCAGTGCTGTCTCTTAGCACAAATGCCCTTATTCGCTGCAAGCGCAATCGACATGCTGGCGGCTCCAGAGGCGTAAAGCATCATGCAATTAAGTACAAAAGGGCGTTATGCGGTTATGGCAATGGTCGATCTGGCCGAACATAGCGACCGGATCGCCTCGCCGCTCAGCCTTATTGCCGAACGCCAGCACATCTCGATTGCCTATCTGGAACAGCTGTTTCTCAAGCTTCGCCGCGCGGGCCTCGTTAAAGCCATGCGTGGCCCGAAAGGCGGATACCGGCTTTCCCGGACGCCGTCGGAGATTTCGATTGCTGAAATCATGGATGCAGCCGATGAGCCTGTGCGCATGAACCGCTGCTCGGTGGAAGGTACGGATTGGTGCTTGGGAACCAAGCGCTGCACGACGCACGGTCTTTGGCGGGCTCTCGGCCAACACATCAGCAGTTTTCTCGATGATGCGAATTTGCAGGACGTGCTCGATGGGAAATTTACCGACGTCACGCCGCGAAAGTCTGTAAAAGCTTCGGCAAAACAAAGAGTTTTGGCAAGTTAGGATGATCAGGGCCTATCTCGACCATAATGCGACATCGCCGCTGCGGTCCGAGGCGCGGGACGCCATGATCGCCGCCATGGACTGCGCCGGCAATGCGTCGTCGATCCATGCGGAAGGCCGCAAGGCCCGGGCGATTGTCGAGGACGCGCGCGAAAAGATTGCAGCCCGGATCGGCTGTGCGCCGCGTCAACTGATCTTCACCAGCGGCGGTACCGAAAGCAATGTCATGGCCTTGTCGCCGGCATGGTTGGGACATGGCGTCGGGTCAAAGCTCTTTTTATCGGCGGTTGAACATCCCTCGGTTCTGCAAGGCGGGCAGTTCAATTTGGATCAAGTCACCACACTTCCGGTGGATACAAATGGCGTGATCGACCTTGCCGAAGCGCAGCGCGTATTCGAGCAATGGCACCGGACGACAAGCGGATCGCCTTTCCTCGCTTCGGTCATGCTCGCCAATAATGAAACAGGCGTCCTTCAGCCCGTGCCCGATCTGGCAGCTCTGGCTCATCACTATGGCGGGCTCGTTCATAGTGACGCAGTACAGAGTTTCGGCAAACTGCCGGTTGACGCGCAGGCGCTCGGTGCCGATCTCATAACTATGTCCTCTCACAAAATCGGCGGGCCGAAAGGTGTCGGTGCGCTCGCCATTCTACGTGACGATCTGCCGGTCTCGGCCTTGCTGAGAGGCGGCGGACAGGAATTCGGCTATCGGGCGGGAACGGAAAATGTCGCTGCGATTGCCGGGTTTGGCGCAATTGCTGAAGCGGATCTGTCCGAATGGGACGAGATCTGCGCGCTTCGCGACCGTCTGGAGCGCGACGCGATGATAATTTCGCCCGAATTGGTCCTATTCGGTCGGAACGCGGAACGATTGCCGAATACGAGCTGTTTCGCCGTCGCCGGCATGGACGCCGAGACGATTTTGATGAGCCTTGATTTGGGTGGCATCGCCGTCAGTGCGGGGTCGGCCTGCTCCTCCGGGAAAGTGGCGCGCAGTCACGTACTGGCCGCAATGGACGTAGCGCCAGAACTTAGCCGAGGCGCAATCCGCATCAGTCTGGGTTGGAATTCGAACGAGCAGGATGTCGAAAGCTTTATCGCAGGCTGGAGAGAAGTTTACGGCAAGTTTGCCGAACGCCGCCGTGCAGCGTGACGCTGCTGGGAAGTCCCCGGCAAAAGTTGACAGATTATGGAGGTCTGAATGGTTGCGGATGTTGAGACAATCGAGCGTGTTCAGGAAATCGATGTCGATAAGTACAAATATGGCTTTACGACTGAGATCGAGTCCGTCCGCGCCCCGAAGGGACTGAATGAAGACATTGTTCGCTTCATTTCGGACAAAAAGAACGAGCCGGAATGGCTGCTCGAATGGCGTCTGGCCGCTTATCGCCGCTGGGTGACGATGACAGAGCCAAGCTGGGCGAAGGTGCACTACCCTAAGATCGATTTTCAGGACCTTTATTATTATTCCGCGCCGAAATCGACTGAAGGTCCCAAGAGCCTCGACGAAGTCGATCCGGAGCTTTTGCGCACTTATGAGCGTTTAGGTATCCCGCTCAAAGAGCAGGCAGTTCTGGCAGGCGTGCAAGGCGCGCGCGTGGCGGTCGATGCCGTGTTCGATAGCGTGTCCGTGGTGACAACGTTCAAGAAGGAGCTGGCCAAGGCCGGCGTGATCTTCTGCTCGATCTCGGAGGCCGTACAGGAGCATCCCGAGCTTGTGAAGAAATATCTCGGCTCGGTTGTACCGATTACGGATAATTATTACGCCACCCTGAATTCGGCAGTCTATTCGGACGGGTCTTTCGTTTATATACCCGAAGGTGTGCGCTGCCCGATGGAGCTGTCCACCTATTTCCGCATCAATGAAATGAATACCGGCCAGTTTGAGCGCACACTGATCATTGCCGAAAAAGG
>CAZMAC010000289.1:0-4573 GCA_964564085.1 uncultured Hyphomicrobiaceae bacterium | reverse complement strand
CCCATCAAGCCGAAGCCCAACGCGCACATCTCAAATCAAAAATGCAACTGTAATGTTAACTAACGCGCGTCCGGCTGGACGCGGACAGTTGCTCTAACCCTATAAAATAGATCAACTTTTCTGCGCTTAATCGATTCCGATTAAACGCAGGTTGATCTAGATTTTCTGATTATACGCGCCGATCTCCGGATAGTTTTGCAGATGCGCATCGATTTCGGCGAAAATCGCGCGCATATTCTCCTCCGACGTTGGGCTTTCCACGACAACGACCAGCTCGGGTTTGTTGGATGAGGCGCGCACCAGCCCCCAAGTGCCGTCTTCCAGAACGATGCGAATGCCGTTGACGGTTACGAGATCGCGAATCTTCTGGCCCGCAAGCGCCGCGCCGCCGTCAGCCATGTCCTTGAAATGCGCGCAGACACGCTCAACGACGCCATATTTCTTCTCGTCATCGCAATGGGGGGACATTGTCGGCGACTGCCAGGTTTTCGGCAGGTCGCGTTCCAGATCGGCGAGCGTTTTGTCTGAGTTGCGCTCCAGCATGTCCAAAACGGCTAGAGCCGCGACGAGCCCGTCATCATAGCCGCGCCCATAAGGCGGGTTGAAGAAGAAATGTCCTGATTTTTCAAAGCCGACGGCCATGCCATGCTCATGGCTGTAACGCTTGATGTAGGAATGGCCGGTTTTCCAGTAATCCGTCCTTGCGCCATTGGCGATCAGAACGGGGTCGGTCAGAAAAAGCCCGGTCGATTTCACGTCCACAACGAATTTTGCACCGGGCTGCAGGCTGGAGATGTCCCGCGCGAGCATCACGCCGACACGATCGGCAAATATCTCGCGGCCTTCATTGTCCACGACGCCGCAGCGGTCGCCATCGCCATCGAAGGCAAGGCCCACATCGGCGCCGTGCTCGCGCACCGCATCGCGCAGATCGTGAAGCATGGCCAGCGCTTCCGGATTCGGATTGTAGTTGGGAAAACTATGATCGAGCTCGCAATGCAGCGGCACCACCTCGCAGCCAACCGCCTTAAGAACTTGCGGCGCGAACGCCCCCGCCGTTCCATTGCCGCAGGCGGCAATTACCTTCAGTTTTCGCCTGAGCCGGGGCCGGTCCATCAGATCGGCCATGTAGCGTTCGGCAAGATCGGGCACGAAACGGTATGTGCCGCCACCCGGCATGTCGTAATTGCCGTTCAGCACGGTGGTCTTTAGTTCGTTCATTTCGTCCGGCCCGTATGTCAGAGGCCGCTGCATGCCCATCTTGATACCGGTCCAGCCATTGTCATTATGGCTCGCTGTCACCATCGCAACGCCTTCGACATTCAGCTCGAACTGCGCAAAATAGGCCGTCGGCGACAATGCAAGCCCGATATCGAAGACCTCGGCACCGCCAGCCAGCATGCCCGCCATCAGCGCTTCCTTGATGGACGCCGAGTAAGCGCGGAAATCATGGCCGGTGACGATGCGGACTGGCACGCCCCGGCGGCGCATGACCGTAGCAATACCGGCACCGATCGCCTGCATTCCCATCAGATTGACTTCCTGCGGGAAAAGCCAGCGCGCGTCATATTCGCGGAAGCCGGTCGGCTTGATGAAGGGCAGGCGCTCGAAATCGGCGGTGTTTGGCTTGAGGTCAGCTCTTGGCTTTGGAAACATTTATTATCCTCAAATGAGTAAAGCGAATATCAGGCTTGAGGCGCGTTCATTTCAATTCGCACCTTGGAAGGTGAACGCGCAGTTTTGCGCAGCTTACGACAAGGTAGGGGATACTGGCTTGCAGCCGTAAAGGCTAGTCCTGATTTTCACGGAGCGGTCGCGCAATTGCCGATGGGTTAATCCATTGCGCTTGTCGGCCAATCGGTCGTATTTTGTTCTGAATTTCGGCTAGATCAACCTGCGTTTAATCGGAATCGATTAAGCGCAGAAAAGTTGATCTATTTTAAAGGATTAGAGCAACTGTCCGCGTCCATCCCCGCCTTCGCGGGGACAGGCTTGGACGCGCGTTGCTCTAGTTTTACAAGGCATGAAGTCAATGCGAATATCGGTTAAGTTGAATTGTTAGAAATCAATGGCCTGCGAAGGGGAAGAGCACAATGGCAATCGTCATCCACCACAATCCGGATTGCGGCACCTCCCGCAACGTGCTCGCGACTATCAAGGCCGCCGGATATCAACCGACGGTCGTTGAATATCTCAAAACCGGCTGGACCAAGCCACAGCTTCTCGGGCTTTTTGCGACCGCTGACCTGACCCCTCGGGCAGCGCTGCGGACAACCAAATCACCGGCAGACGAGCTAGGTTTACTGGACCTCTCCGTTTCCGATGAGACTCTGATGGAGGCCATGATCAATCATCCGATTTTGGTAAACCGCCCGATCGTCTGTACGCCAAAAGGTGTCCGGCTATGCCGTCCGAGCGAGGTCGTGCTCGATTTGCTCGAACGTTTCCCGCCCGGCCTGTTGTTCAAGGAAGACGGGACCATGATCCTTGACGAGCAGGGAAACAAACCGAGCTGAATTGAAGCGCGCATTTTGTCTCCCAACTGAGCGATTACATGGTTCACATCCTCATACGACATAGAACTGTCATAAATCACCGCACCTCCCGGAATTATGCTAAGCTGATCCTAATGGCTGCTTTTTCGTCCTGAGCCGGGATTTGCCCGCGCGTCGGGATTCAGCGCCAATCCAGCCGGTTGCAAACAGCAAAGCTGTTTTTCGGACGGATGGCTCTCGTCTATGGAGGAAGCCCATGAAGGTTGCAGACATTTTGAGCGCCAAAGGCAGTCACGTCATGAGCGTGCGGCCAACCGAAACGATCGTTCTGCTCGCTCATCGGCTCCGGGCCGAGCAGGTCGGCGCGATGGTCGTCAGCGAGAACGGCAGGACGATTGACGGCATCATCTCGGAACGGGATGTGACCCGCGGCGTTGCCGAGCATGCCGGCAATATCGCCAATCTCAATGTCTCCGATCTCATGACCAGAGGCGTCATCAGCTGTTCGCCGGGCGATATGATTGCCGATATCGCCAGGATCATGACCCGGCGCCGGGTTCGCCATCTTCCGGTTCAGAACAATAGTGAACTAACCGGAATTATCAGCATCGGCGACGTCGTTAAGTACCGTCTCGACGAAATGGAGCTTGAAGCCAACGTCTTGCGGGATTACGCGATTGCGCGCGGTGGATAAGCGTCGCGTCTGCCATCTTGGCCATCTTGCCGCATAGTGGCGATCGTCGGGCCGCCTGCTTGCCATGAGGCGCGATTTCTGTCATCCTCAACAGCGGTAGGTCAGTCATACTGTCCTTTACGGCTTTGCACCTTGCCCGTCTTTCCAAGCGAAATTGGATGGAGGGGCGGGGTTTCTTGCGCGCCGAAACCGGAACAGACCGATGAGGCTGGCTTATCCAAACCGGTGAACGATGGCGAAGCGGTTTCCCTGATCGGGACCGCGGTCGCAGCTTACTGCCGGTAGGGTGTAGGGCCGTCGGGGGACCTTCGGGGCAAGACGGTCTGGCGCTTGATCGATGGCCCGGTTTAACGGCCGGCCGCCAGAGCTGGATGGGGAGAGGTGGACACCGATTTGTCGCTCGTCATTTTGCTCCGACCCATAAGAGTTGATCGCATTTTTTGATTTTGGACGGACCCGGTTCAAAATCATCGCGATCCAAGTCTATCGAGGCCAGTGATACGATCATGACCGAAGCAAAAGACAAGACCGCCCTCGCCGCAGACCGGCAGAGCGGCGCATTTTTTTCGCGCGCAAACGGGCACGCAAACGGACAGGGGGGGCTTTATCGGCCGGACTTCGAGCACGATGCATGCGGTATCGGGCTCATCGCCGACATTAAGGGCCGGAAGAGCCACGATATTATCGAAAGCGGCCTCAAGATCCTCGTCAATCTGACGCATCGCGGGGCCGTCGGCGCCGATCCTCTGGCTGGCGACGGCGCGGGAATGCTGGTTCAGATCCCGCATGAGCTGTTTGCCGCCGAAGCCGAGCGTCTCGGCTTTTCAATTCCGGAGCCCGGCCATTACGGTGTCGGTCATCTCTTTATGCCCCAGGATGCCGAATTGCGCCGGCGCTGCGAGACGCTTATCGAGGAGGTTGTCGAGGGCGAAGGGCAGACGGTTCTAGGCTGGCGCGATGTTCCGGTCAATAATCGCGGCCTGCCGAAATTGGTCCTCAAAGCCGAGCCGGTGCAGCGGCAGATTTTTATTGGCCGCGGCGTCGATAGTGCCGATCAGGATGCCTTTGAGCGCCGCCTCTATCTGATCCGCAAAGTCATTTCGAACCGGATTATTGACGAGATTGCCGGGCCAAATTCGGGCTATTATCCCGTTTCGATGTCGTCGCGGACGCTCGTCTATAAAGGCATGTTCCTCGCCTATCAGCTTGGCGAGTATTATCTCGACCTGCATGATCCGCGTTTTACATCTGCGCTTTCGCTCGTGCATCAGCGCTTTTCGACCAACACCTTCCCGTCCTGGAAACTGGCCCATCCTTACCGGATGGTTGCCCACAACGGCGAGATCAACACGCTGCGCGGCAATGTCAACAGGATGGCGGCGCG
>CAZMAC010000288.1:0-4608 GCA_964564085.1 uncultured Hyphomicrobiaceae bacterium | reverse complement strand
CCAGCTAACAATGATAACCGGACGGTCCACGCGTCCCCAGCCCTGAACCTGCGGCTCATGTCGCATATTAGGTGAGAGACGATAGACGACGTCGTCGAGGACATAGACGTCCCACTCCGCAAACGTGACCGGAAAGCGCCCGATTGCAAAAGGCTTGGAGATCGTAACGCGATGTTGTGGGCCTTCATCATCACGTCGGCCCGGTTCGTCCGGCGGCGAACCCATCAGAAACTCGCCCGCGGGCACGACGAGCATCTCAGGGCCTTCGGAGAAATCTTTGAACCACTCGGTTTTGCCCGCCCCCGGCAAAAACCAACGCCCATGATCGTTCGTCACGACCGGCGCATCGATCTCGATCCGCCCCTCCGCGCGATAGCGGTCCTCAGCGTTCTGCGTCGGACCGGCTTGACCTCGTGGCCCCGCGTTAAAGCCCCCATCAAGATGCCGCTCAAGATCGGCAATCAGCCGGTTCATATGGGTGTTGAAATCGCGCCCGCTATCGACGAAAGCGGCGTTGCGCCGGGTTAGCGCCTGCATAGTCTCGGGCAATTGCTCCGGCCTTGGCATCGGCGCGCGGTCAATTACCACCGGACCAATCGGGATGCCCCGCTGAAGCGCGGCCTCGATCTCGATGCGCACAAAATCGTCCGGATTATCAAGCCGCCGGTTGCCCGCCTCGTCCCGCGCATCGGCCCAGCCATGCCCGATCAGCGCCAGCACCGTTTCCGCGCGGCCGACTTGCGCGCTCAGAAAGTCATGAAAATCGACGCCCCAGGGAATGCTGTCGATGTCCATAAAGACATGGTCGCGCCCGAATTTGGCTTCGAGCCGGTCAAAAATGCGGCCTGCGATCTGTTTCGTGTCCTGCCGCCGGTAAGAAATGAATATTTTGGTCATGGAAATATCCGGACTGCTTAACCTTTGATGTGACGCGATCACGCTTCATGGTCAAGCCTTCTCCGGATGCACTCGTCGTTGTAAAAGTCCACCGCCCCCTAAAAATTCGAAACGCCCGTATAAAAATACCGCCCCAGCCCCACGGTAAAAATCAGATTGCCGTAGATGGCGTGCTCCAGCACCAGCGCCCAGTAAGACCGCGAGCTTTCATAGCGCCACGCGAAAAGCAGCCCGCCCATGAAGCTGATGAACAGCGTCGTCACATACTGAAAGATGATATGGCTGAAGGAGAACAGCACCTCATTGATAACGATGCCGGCTTGCGGATCGCCCGCGAAAAGCACGCGGTAGCGATGAAAGAAGAACACCCGGTACATGATCTCCTGCGTGGTGACGGAGATCAGCGGGTAGACGATCATCACCATCACCCAGATGTCATAGGCATAGCGCGGAAAGGCGAGAAAGCGCTGCGGTACGTCATTATAGGCAAACAGCGCAATGGCCGGTCCGGCGATGGCGAGAATGGCGATGATGCTGGCAAGATCGATGAGCCGGATGCCGGTGCCGAGCGTTTCGCGCCAGGAAAAGCTGCGGTCGAAGGTCAGGAGCAGAATGAAAAACAGGAAGACGGGCGGGAGCAGCGTAAAAAGCGGGACGCGGAATTGATAGAGAAGGCTGTAAACCGCGATCGGCGTCCCCACGAAAAAAACCAGCATTTCGACGATCAGCCAGCTGCGCTTGAGCTTGCCGGCTTTGGGGCGGTTTGCCGGATCGGTTTGAGCGCGCAGCTTTGCCAGCCGGTTGCGATACAATTTAGCGATCAAGAGACACCTCGCCCGGCTCAAGATCGCTCGCGCGCCAGCGGCCATAGCGCCAGGGTGCCCAGAACGGGTGATGCTCGTGCCTGATGTCCGGGACGGCGTCGTAGCCGCTGGTTCCGCCGGGCCGGCAGCGGATGAAGCGTGACAGGGCCAGCCAGAAGCCGCGCCAGGGGCCGTTCAGATTGATGGCGTCGATGGCATATTCCGAACAGCTCGGCGCGTGACGGCAGCGCCCGCCCGCAAACCAGGCCAGCGTGTAGCGGTAAAAGAAGATCGGCGCTTTCAGACCGGCAGCCGCGATTTTGCTGAGTGACATTTCCATCTTGGACACTTTACGCGCTCATAACACCTGTTTGCAGATGAGGAAAAGCGGGCTCTGCTCTTCAACCGAGGCCGTTAGAAGCGATTAGGAATAGCGGGCGTTCAAGGTCAAGGCCATAACAGCGCGGCAGGATGAAAAAAGCGCCCAACCCCGGCGATGGTTGGGCGCTTATGTTTGTACTACGCGGTGCGCCGGGAGGGATGCCGGCGCTGTAACGAGACCTTCGGTTAGACGGGGGGCACTACCGATGGTGACTGGTCCCGTTACTGTCACAGTACGTAGATCAATATAGCACAGTTTCAATGTGAAACACTACAAAATCTCAACAAAGCCTTGACAGTTGCGAATCCGCCGCAGCTAGGGCAACTTTTCATAACTATTGCATGTATTTGACGTAATCCGTTCAGACTGACAGCCTCAATTTTCCCCGCCACGGAAGTTCGGAAGCCCCACTTCTTTCGAAAATGTGAACAGCTTTGGGTCCACCTCTTTGTCGGCTTCAAGGCTTGCAAGCTCGATCCGAGTATTGAGGCCCTGGGCGTCCGTGATGATCCATTCCCTGAGCTGGATCTCCGGCCAATCGAAGAACAGGCGGATCTGCCCGCCGCCCCTGGCTTCCTTGTCCTCGACGGTCAGAACGACAATATCCTCGCCGACATCGAGCGCAGCGATATAGGCGTCTTCAGCAAGATTGACCCGCTCTTTCAAAAGCAGACGGAACGGCGTTGAATCCAGCGGGTAACGGTCTGTCGTGTCCAGATCGTGATCTTCAATGGCCAGATATTTGCCGTTGGAGATGATCTTCTGTTTGCTCGGTAGCGAATAATCGAACAGCACCTTGCCGGGCCTTTCGAGGAAAAATTTGCCCTTCCTGCTTTTATTATCCGCATCCGTTTGCAGGAAATCGCCTTCCAGGTTCGTCATATCGTTGAAATAGGCGTTGATCTTCTCAACGATAGCCGTTTGTTCCGGCGCGGCGGTGAACTGGCTTGTCTGGGGCGGGGCGGTTCCAAATTGTACGTCCCATCCGGACTCTGATTTGGCGCCAAGCGGGTTCGATGGCTGTGATCCGGCCGTTTCCGATCCTGGTTGGGTTTCACCTTCTGCCGCGGTCTCGGAAGGGGCGGCATCGCCGGATTGCGCTGCATTTTCATCCTGCGTAGTTTCTTCTTGTGCCGCGTTCGCTCTTGCATCGGCAGCATCGTCCTGCGCCGCATTTTCAGCCTCAGGGGCAGTTTCAGCCGGAGCTGGCTCCGTCTTGGATGATGGCGGATCAGATGGCGGTGTCTTCTTATGGATCGAAAGGCCCGAGCCGCCGCTTTGCGCATGGGCGGGGAAGCCCGCCATCATCGCCAGCGCAGCAAAAAGGGCAGTGACGGCAACCAGCCGAATATTCTGTTTCATCGGATGTGTTTTTCCATTCATTTCTGACGGCTTTCAAAGCGAAGTGGAATTTGGCGCATACTCTCGCTTTAAAATCGCGCGAAATCTAGACGGTCATGAAAATTTTACGTGAATGATTATGACTGCCCGCCCGCGAGCACTTCACGTTTGCCGGTGCGGTTTGGCGCGCTGATGATCCCGTCCGATTCCATGCGCTCGATCAAAGACGCAGCTCTGTTATAACCAATCCCGAGGCGCCGTTGCAAATAGCTGGTGGTCGGACGCCGGTCGCGCAGTACGATCTGGACAGCTTCATCATAAACATCGCCGCTGGAGCCGGATCGTGACGAATTATCGTCATCATAGTTGTCGCCGTCACCTGCGCCGGCATCATCTTCGAGCACGCCATAAACATATTCAGGCTCGCCCTGTTCACGCAGAAAATTGACGATATTTTCGACCTCATCGTCGGACACGAACGGGCCATGTGCGCGCATGATGCGGCCGCCGGCTGCCATGGTCAGCATGTCGCCTGCGCCCAGAAGCTGTTCCGCGCCCATTTCGCCGAGGATCGTGCGGCTGTCGATCTTTGAGGTGACCTGAAAGCTGATGCGGCTTGGAAAGTTCGCTTTGATCGTGCCGGTGATGACGTCAACGCTGGGCCGCTGGGTCGCCATGATCAGGTGAATGCCGGCGGCGCGCGCCATTTGCGACAGGCGCTGTACGGCGAATTCGATATCCTTGCCCGCCACCATCATCAGATCGGCCATTTCGTCGATTACGACGACGATATAAGGCATTGGCGTGGGATCGATCGGCTCGCGCTCATAAATCGCGCTCCCGGTCTGTTCGTCGAAACCGGTTTGCACCGTGCGGGCCAGCGGTTCTCCGGTGCGCTTGGCGCGGGCGACTTTCTGGTTGAAGCCCATAATATTGCGGACGCCGAGCTTGCACATACGCTCATAGCGCGCATTCATTTCGTTAACGGTCCATTTCAGCGCCTTGATCGCCTGATGCGGATCGGTGACGACCGGGGTCAGCAAATGCGGGATGCCGTCATAGACCGAGAGTTCCAGCATTTTCGGATCGATCATGATGAAACGGCAGTCTTCGGGCGGAAGCCGGTACAGTAGCGACAGGATCATCGTGTTGATGGCCACCGATTTGCCCGAGCCGGTCGTGCCG
>CAZMAC010000287.1:0-4614 GCA_964564085.1 uncultured Hyphomicrobiaceae bacterium | reverse complement strand
CATCCGAGCAGGAGGAAAGCAGCATAAGCAGTTCTGCGTATGATGTTTTTTCTTGCCAAACATATAGCGGCCGCAAACAAGGACCATGGCCATCTATCAATAATTATGAGCAATTTTCCGTACGCGACCTGGCCAACCGTCTCGCCAAGGTCATCTATTTTCCTGAAAGCAGAAATTCACTTTTTACAGCCGCACAATATTCTCTCGAGCTAGCAAAGACGCTGAAAGCCGCAGGACCGCTCCTTCAACTCCATGGCTTGTTGGCGAATTGCCACGAAGCCTATCTCGGCCATATCCCGCTGGCGGCACGCGCGGCCGAAAAAGGCATGACCAACCCGCCGCTCGTTATCGACCGCCGGGATGAGCTGGAAGCCTCGATGCGCACCCGGATCTTTGCTGCGCTGGAGATCCCGGAACTCGGCCCGAAAAACCATCCTTTCGAGAACGCGATCCTTTACGCCAAGGAGCGGCTCGATGCGACGCTCGAGCGCGATCTGGGCGCATTCATCTACCGCCCACGCGAGTGTATGAGCGAACCGCTGCCGAGAATCATCAAGCCAAAAAAATGGGATCGCACCATAGACGACTATCTCAACAGCTATTGCGATCTGACCGCTCTGTGCGGCCTTCCGGCAAAGGACTGAGGCCCCCGTGAATATCGCCGAGAAACTGTCCCGCGAAGTTGAACGGATCACCGTGATCCGTGAGCACTGCCGCGCGGCCGGCGATAACAGCACAAGGATTATTGCAGCAATTTCACTCCTAAGCGCAACTCTGGAAGCCGCGCACGAGGCTGCGGGGAGCGGCGATGCGCTGACGATCATCAGAGCCCTGAAAGTAATGGAAGGCATGACCAAATGATCGATTACCGTCGCGACACGGCCATTCACGAAGCGATCATCAACCATGCAGAGCGCTTTCATGACGGCAAGCTGGATCTGGAAGCCACCCTGACCGCGCTCGCCGAAGTCACGGCAAGCTATCTAGCCGAAATCCCCGGGCGTGAAAAACGCCAGGCAGTCTTCGATCAGCATATGTGCCGGATTGCCGGGATAACGAACCACAAAACACGGAACGAGAAAGACCGGACCATTTGCAGGAGTTAGCGCCCGATTCCGAACGGCGGAGACCAAAGGGGGCTGGGGAGCGGCGAGGGGTATAGCCGCTCCCCACATTGAACGAGGAGGCATCATTGCCAGCAGCAAAACCAGCTATGGGTTTTCCCAGCTTAACCGAAGCGGCCTTGCACCTGGAGGCACAAGGCTTGTCTGCAGCGCGGATTGGCAACGCACTGAACATATCGGCGGCGAGGGCCAGTGCGTTGATCGTATCAGGGCGTCGCCGATCTCAGAGAATTCATCTGCCGAAAGAAATTGTCGCCGAACTTCAAGAGGCAGCCAATCTGCGGCGCATCTCTGTCGGCGAGCTTGCATTGCGGATCCTCGACACGGTCGCAAAAGACAACATGACGGACGCCGTTCTGGATGACCTGAGATGAGCAAAAACCAAATGGCACCTGGCAACGAAAGATGGTTGCTCGCCCGTAGCTGGTACGCGGCCGGACGCAATGCCGAGTTTGTTTGCCCCCTTTGCCAAGGGACTTACGCGACAATAGAAAACCAGTGCAGCGCCCCGCTCGATAAAACATGCCCAGGATTTGAAGTGACGGAAAATGCGTACATCGAATTCGAAAAAAACTGGAAAGCTCTAACGGGGCAGGAATGAGCGAAAAACCGGATTTCGAGGCCCTTCGCGCGCAGCGCAATGAGGGCGTCAAAGAAGAGATCGCCGCACTGTGCGCCAAGCATGGCTGGGATGCTTCGAAAGTACATCACAGCTTCGATTTCAATGCCTGTTATTGCGACTGCGAAAGTGGCGGGCCATGCGAGCATGACTTCCAAGGCTGGCGCGAATTTGAAAACGGCCGCGGCGGCGAGCAGGTCTGCAAGCGCTGCGGCATGGGCGCAATGAGTCACAGCATGAGGTTTCTGCCATGACCGGCAAGACAAAAATCGAATGGACCGAGCATAGCTGGAACCCAATTGTCGGCTGCAGTGTCGTCTCGCCGGGCTGTACGAATTGCTACGCCATGAAATTCGCCGGACAGCGGCTCGATGGCAATCCACAAGCAGCACACTATGCCGGCACGACGCAGGAGAGCAAGGCCGGCCCGGTTTGGACGGGGAAGATCGCAAGCGCTCCTGACAAGACCTGGCTCGCCCCGCTGAGGCGCAAGAAACCCACCACCTACTTCGTTAATTCGATGGGCGATCTGTTCCATGAGAGCGTCCCTGACGAATGGATCGATCGCGCCTTTGCGATCATGGCGCTCTGCCCGCAGCATACCTTTCAGGTGCTAACCAAGCGTGCAGAGCGCATGCGCGTCATTATGAGGCGGATGAGCAAAGCCGTGATCGGCAGCCAGGCCGCGCTTTTGAGGGAAGAGGAAAAGGCATTCGGTGAACGGATCGATATCGGTGAAAACTTTCCGCATCTGGCCGAAGCGATCGCACACCCGTCCTTTATGATCCGCGGCTGGCCGTTGCCGAATATCTGGCTTGGCGTCTCAGCAGAGGATCAACAGCGCGCCGATGAACGTATCCCGCATTTGCTGGAGACGCCGGCAGCGGTTCGTTTTGTGAGCGCTGAGCCGCTTGTGGGGTCGATCGATTTTACGCACATAGATCATGGCGCGGCTGCCCCGTTTCATACAGACGCACTCAAAGGTTATTGCAGCAATGGCGTCGATACCCGCTTGGATTGGATCATTGCCGGCGGCGAGAGCGGACCAGGCGCAAGGCCGATGCATCCCGATTGGGCCAGGTCCGTCCGAGACCAATGCGAAGACGCCGGTATCCCGTTTTTCTTTAAGCAATGGGGCGAG
Source organism: uncultured Hyphomicrobiaceae bacterium (assembly GCA_964564085.1). Taxonomy (GTDB): domain Bacteria; phylum Pseudomonadota; class Alphaproteobacteria; order Rhizobiales; family Rhodomicrobiaceae; genus JAHQVI01. The sequence goes on along the minus strand of CAZMAC010000287.1, from coordinate 1,730 downwards.
TGGCTACCAGGGGAATTCGATGCAACACCGCCGCTGATCAATTGGCAAGGCGTTTGTGAGCCTCATGACGCCAATTGGCTGCCCGACTTCAACATGAACACAACGCCTGGCTGGGATGACGGCTTAGCTTATGTCGCCGAGGGGGACTCGCACGCCATTTTTCGAAAGATCGGTAAAAAGGCCGCTGGCTGCAGCTTGGACGGCCGCGAGCATAACGCCATGCCGGATGTTCTGCAATGAGCGTCATCGACCAACCCACGCTTTTCGATGCGCTACGCGCTCCGCCGATTCGGCGCAGAGTCGACCCGGACGGAAAGGTAGTGCAAGGCAAACCGCGCGAGACCCTTGCTCTTCCACACCCTCGCCTCGTTTTGAACTATGCCCGCATCGAGCTGCACCCGAGCGAAGACGGCTTGTGGATGTGGAGCGTTAGCATCAGCACCGAGGACGGTTATGGCAGCCACTACAAGGTTGGCGAGAAATGGGGACACTTCGCCTTAACGCGAGACGATGCGCTCTACTACGCGGTCCAAGATATCAAGGGCCGGCTATCTCAAAAACATCAGCACTGCAAGAGCGAAGCGAAGATCTTGACCTGGGCAAATTCACTGCTCGGAGGCAATAATGCCTAGACGCGATCCAGATCCGCGTCTTCTTACGCAACAGCAGGCGGCCGCCTATTGCGGGCTCTGTGTCGCGAATTTCAAACGTGCCTGTCCGGTCCCCAAAATCCTCTTGTGCGATCGCATCCCGCGCTACGACCGCGCGGCGCTCGATCGATGGATTGACAGTTTAGATAATTCCCGCTCTATGAACTCCACGGGCAAGTTGGAGCGTATGTGGGATGAAGCCGGCCACGATGACCCGCGTGCAAGGCATTAAGCGTTATTTCGAGCCGAAGGCCGGCAAATATTATTGCTACCACCGCGCCACGGGGAAGCGGATCAAAGAGCGCTTTGGCTCGCCTGAATTCTTTGCAAAGCTGGCCGAGCTGGACCGGGAAGCCAGCCAGATTGCCGAGCTCGCCGCAAAGCCCGGTACTCTGAAAGCGCTCATCCTGGACTACAAAAAAACCGACGAATATCGAGATCTCGCCGCCCGGACCCGCACCGATTACGAGAAGGTTTTTGTTTTTCTCAAACCTTTGTGGAATGCACCTCTCGGCAGCTTTACAAGCCCGGAGCTCAATCGCCTGAGAACCAAATGGCGTCTGGTTCGCGGCCGCCGCTTTGTGAACTATATACGCAGCGTGCTTTCCATTTTGTTTGGTCATGGCATCGATATTGGCGTCATGACCGGCAATCCGGCCTTGGCCATGAAAAAGGTCAAACGGCCGCGAGGCGCCCCGATGATGAACCGGCCGTGGAGCCAGGCCGAACGGCAAGCCATGCTTGAGCAGTTGCCTGCGCACCTCAAATTGCCCGTCGCAATCGGCCTTTATACCGGCATGCGGGAGGCCGACGTGCTGAGATTGCCCCGCAACGTAATCACCGATAACGGTATTAAGATTGTAACCGGCAAGCGCCTGGTCATGATCGATATTCATATCCTTCCCGGCTTACGGCGTTCTCTGAAAGAGGCTCCCTGTCACGATGCGATCACACTTTGCGCAAATTCGCTCGGGAAACCCTGGACGGCGAGCGGGTTTCGGGCGTCGTTCAGAAAAGCACGGCTTAAGCTTGAAGCCGAGGGTTTGGGCGAAAAGGGGCTAACCTTTCACGGGCTTCGCC
>CAZMAC010000286.1:0-4627 GCA_964564085.1 uncultured Hyphomicrobiaceae bacterium | reverse complement strand
ATCGGTCAGTGCATCCGGATCCGCGACCCAACTGCGCAGGGCTGCTTGTCGAAGCAGCTGTTTATAAAGCGGCGCATCATAGTCATGAGCACCGCATCGGATGGCATCAGCCCACGCCTTCTGTCCTGCCGATTCCATCTCCAATTGGCCGGCTATGGCGGCTTCGCGACGCGCCGTTGCGACGGCATTCGCGGTTAGCAATGCGACATAGCGGAGATCGCCGGAAAGCTGCGGCGCGAGCCTCTGGCGCAACAGCGTTACCGCTTCATCGAGCAGGTCTAGTCCGTCCGGTGTCATAGGATTTGCGCTCCAGGCGCGGTCATCTTCAAGGCTTTGAATTCGAGGGGATCGGCAATGCGGCCGGTCAATGCGAGATGAAGCGAGCGTTCTTCGCCGCTGCTGTGACGATGCCCCTGCTGCAGCGCGATCACTGCCCAGCGCAGATGCGCCATCAGCTCCCACCATTGGACACGGGGGCCGTTGACTGCCCGGCCGCTCTCGGCCTCGTACCCCGCATAGAAATCCTCTCTGTGACAGAGGCCGCCGCCTTCCAGATCGGGGCGTGAAAATCGCCAGCATTCGGCGCAGAACCAGCCAATGTCAGCCATCGGACCGGACCAGCCTGCAAATTCCCAATCCAAGATCGCCGTGAGCCCGTCCTCGTCGATAAGGAAATTGCCGGTGCGATAGTCGCGATGGGCGAGCACGATCTCGCCTGGCAGTGGCATATTGCGCTCGGCCCAGCGAAGCGCCCATTCCAAGCCGGGGCGAACAAGGGCGATATCGTCAAGCCAGCCTCTGAGCAGGGCGATTTCGGCCTGTCCGGGATTTGATGGTTTTGGCCCAAGGATTGCCGCAAGCGCTGCGTCCGGCTCGATGCGGTGGATGCGCGCCAATTGCCGGCCAAGCTCGCGCCCTAGTCTGGCACGGTCGCCTCCAAGCGTCCTGTCGCGCACAACTTTGGGACCGTAGCCGACGCCGCCGACGCGCTCCATCAGCGCGAAACGAGCGCCAATCAGGGCCTGATCCTCGCAAAAGGCAACCGGTCTCGGCACAGTCACGCCTGCGGCCCAGGCCGCGCTTAACAGCAAGTATTCGTCCTTGCGGCTGTGGCTAGCCTCAATTGTGGCTGGCGCATTCCGGCGAAGCACAAAGCGATGTGTTTCCCCATTAGACCGAACATCGACGGCCCAGTTTTCCTGGATCGCGCCACCCGACAGTTTCTCCGCAGACTGAATTTTTACCTCTTGCTCCGCGAGAACTCCGGCCAGCCATGTCTCCAGAGCAGCATTTCCGACGAGTTCGGTCACAGGCCCCACCTCCAGAAATCGTCCTGCTCGCGCTGGTAAGAATCGGCCAGCACCATCTTGTGGACCTCAGACGCCCCGTCGACGAGCCGCGCCTGACGTGCATAGCGGTAAATCCACTCGACAATGCGGTCCTTCGAATAGCCCTGTGCCCCGCAAAGCTGCACGGCAACATCAGCTGCCCGGTGAAGCGTATCGGCAACGTGAATTTTCGCCATCGAAACTTCTTTGCGGGCGAAGTCGCCCTCGTCGAGTTTCCAAGCGGCATGCATCACAAGCAGTCGTCCGATCTGAATGTCGTGCGCGACCTGGCCGAGCATCAGCTTGACCGACTCGCGATCGGCGAGCCTGACGCCGAAGCCTTCGCGCCGATTGACATAATCTCGTGCCTCACTCATTGAACGCTTGGCTAGGCCAAGCCAGCGCATGCAATGAGTAAGGCGCGCCGTGCCGAGCCGGATCTGTGTCACTTTGAGCCCGTCACCGACATCCATCAGCCGGTCGCTGTCAGGAATTTCCAGCCCGTCGAAGCGCAGCTCGCAATGCCCGCCATGTTCCTCAGGCCCCATGATCGCGATACGGCGCACAATCTCCCAGCCGGGCTGGTCACGGTGAAACAGAAAGGCGGTCAGATGACGGCGGCGTTCGTCCGGGTTTGGATCGGTGCGGGCGATCAGAATAAAATGCTCCGCTTCCGCGGCGCCGGTGATGAACCATTTATGGCCTTTGAGACGCCAGACATCACCGTGCCGTTCGGCCTGAGTCTGGATCATGCCTGGATCGGACCCGCCGCCTGGAGCAGGTTCCGTCATGGCGAAGGAGGACCGTACCCTACCGTCTATGATCGGCTGTAGCCAGCGGTCCTGCTGCTCGGTTGTCGCCAGGCGGGCCAGCACGTCGATATTGCCGTCATCGGGAGCGGCACAGTTGAAGACGACCGGCCCGAAGATCGAACGGTTCGCCTCCTCATACATGACGGCCCGACCAACGGTCGAGAGCCCCATGCCGCCGCGTTCGATCGGCGCTTGTGGAGCCCAAAGTCCGGCTCCTTGAGCCTTTGCACGCAGAGGCGCCAGAACGTCCAGGCGGATGTTCTCATGCTCGTCCCAATTCGCCCGGTCCGCCTCGACGGGAAGAATATGTGCGTCCACGAATTGACGCGTCCGTTTCCAAATCTCTTCGATCTGCGGCGGCAGATTGAAGCCAATGCCGGACGAAGTTGCGCTATTTTCTGCTGGTGTCATGTCTCACCCGCCTTTTTCAAATTTGCTTGAGGCCAGACTTACAGCTCGCCGCGCCGCTTGCGCTCGGCATCGTCCCACGCAGTCAGCGCCTGATAGTCCGGCACGAAACCGAGACCCTTCTTGGCGTCCGAGGAAACCGCCGTTTGCGATGTGACGACATCGACGACCGCCGGAGCATTTGCGAGTGCTCTTTCGAGTGCGTCCGCGAGTTGCTCGGGATCTTCGACGCGCTCGCCATGCGCGCCAAAAGCGCGCGCCATTGCCGCATAGTCGGAATGGCGGAGAGTGGTGCCAACCACGCGGCCACCATAGTTGAACTCCTGATCATAGCGCTCAATGTTCCAGGCGGCATTGTTGGAAACGATGAACACCGCCTTTGCGTCATGCCGGACGGCGGTGTCGATCTCCATAGCGTTGATGCCGTAAGCACCGTCGCCATTGATCGAGATGACCTGCCGGCCCGGACAGGCAAGCGCGGCAGCAACTGCGAAGGGCACACCGACGCCAAGACAGCCAAACGCGCCTGCGTCCATATAGGTCCGCGCCTCCAGCCCGACGCGCGCGAAGCGCAACAGATCGCCGCCATCGGCCACCGCGATATAGTCCGAATCGGCGACCCCTTTGATGGCCTCAAAAATGGCTGCGGGGTGTATCTTGCCGTCATCTCCGCGCTGAGGCCTGTCCTTCTTCGCATCGGGGCGCGTCCGTTCCTGATGACGATTTCGCAGCGTTTCAGCCCAAGCGCTGTCTATAGCGGATTTGCGATTGCCTGCCGCCTCAACGATCGCAGCAAGCGCAAGAGCCGGTGTAGCCAGAATTTCCGGCTCACCTCGGCGATTGTCCACCAGCTCGCCAGCCGTGTCGGCGATGCGAATGAAACGGGCATTCGGAAACACGGCCGGCGAACCATAGCCGAGCTGGTAGTCGAGCTTCCGGCCGACCACGACAACCAGGTCCGCGTCCGACATCGCAGCAGCACGAGCCGCGCCAACCACGCAAGGATGATCCGGCGGCACCAGACCGCGGCTCTCCTGCGTATCGAGATAAAGTGCGCCGGAGGCATCGAGGAAGCGGCAAAGCTCCGTTTCGGCTCCGCGCGCGCCGCGCCCGGTAATCACGAGCGGGCGCTTTGCGTTCCATATCACGTGTGCTGCCTGATGAATGACACCCGTATTTGGAGCAATAACGCGCGGAGGCTTTGCGTTCATCCAATCATCGAGCACCAGTTGTGGCGGCACATGGGTACGCAACACGTCGGTCGGGATTTCGACGTAAACCGGGCCTGGCTCGCCAAGGTCGCCAAAGGCTCGCGCAACAGCTTCGTCCAATTCGCGGATAACTTGATCGGCAACACGCGTCGTACGCGCGAAACGGGTCACCGGGCGCATGATATCGACATGAGGAATGTCCTGAAGCGGACCCATATTAGCCTGCGGGCGTGAGGTGCAGCCACCGATCAATAGAATTGGCGTACGGGCAAGCGAGGCATTGGCAATCGCTGTGACTGTATTTGTGACGCCCGGCCCGGCTGTGACCATGGCCACGCCAAGCTCGCCGGTAAGTTCCGCATGCGCGTGCGCCATATGGACCGCGGCTCCCTCGTCGCGCACATCGATGATGCGGATACCAAGCCGGGCGACGTAATCCCAGATCGGCTGAATATGCCCGCCTTGCAGACCGAATATGCGGTCGACGCCGCGCGCCTGAAGGAAGCGCGCGATCCATGCTGCGCAAGAATGTTCGTCTTTATTCAGATCTTGGACTGACGCCTGCATGGCGCAACCTCCTTTTGCCCGTATGAGGGCGGCTCGGCTATTGGTTTTGTCGTTTCAATTCAGAAAACCGAGCTCGTAGCTCCCGGTGGAGCACCTTACCGGTCGCCGTACGCGGCATTTCCGACTCTGAAAGAAAGCTCACCGAACGCGGGCGCTTATAACCGGCGATACGGTCACGGCACCAATCGATCAGTTCGGCTTCGCTGGCCGTCGAGCCCTCATGCAGAACGACGACACCGTGAACACGCTCACCCCATTTTTCGTCCGGTTTAGCGACGACAGCGGCCTCAAGCACGGCGGG
>CAZMAC010000285.1:0-4632 GCA_964564085.1 uncultured Hyphomicrobiaceae bacterium | reverse complement strand
AAGCCTTTATTGTATGTTCACGATATTCTGGGTTTTGCCATTGCCGGGCTTGTGGTGCTGCACATTGCCGCTGCGCTTTACCATTACTTCATTCGGCGCGACGGCGTGATGCAAAGAATGACGTAAATCCGGTGCTTTGAGGCAGAGTTTGCGCTCGATGCGTAACGTGTCATCCGATCCACTCAAATGATTTATCAAGAAATTTACGGCCGTCCGATATTTCCCACTGACCGTGCGCCATAATCACGCGGTGCGGGTTCCAGGCCAGCTCCTTATCGCGTGCGGCTCTCAGCGGTTTGCGATCGAGAAACGACATTCGCCATTCCAGAGGGGCATAGCGTTTGCCCTCGACAATGCCCCAAAGACCAGCAATTTTTCGCTGCCATCCGGACCAGTGCCTTCTCAAAAACCTATCGCTAAAATTTTCCGACAGGTCCGCGAGAATGGCGGTTCGCGAGGCTTTATGAAAAAACACGATTTCGTCCATGGCAAAGGAACCGCGAAACCAGGCCTGATCGAATGCATCACGCCATTGCGCGGGTGGGGAGTCTTCTAACGCAGGCTGAAATTTCAAGTCATCGCGTTTTTTGATCGTTGATTGAGGCCCCCATAAGAGCGTCGATGGGTAGGCTGAGAGCCAGTCTTGAAGAAAGAGATGATGGATTTTGTTGGGGCTCACCAGGTGTTGCGGCTGGCCGAGTGCTTCGACTTCGCGCTTTAAGTCATCTGTTAACGCTATGGGAGACCATATCCAGAGTGCGCCGTCATCAAGCCGGACGATTACACTTCGCGTCGGATAGGCGAAGCCGTAAAAGCTGACATTGCCGCCCTCGGCAATCCAGATATTTTCAGCGACGGCCTCGATCTGGTCCATTTAGTCTCCCGCATAGACTCTCAGAGATCCCCCCCGGAACGCGGCCAAAACCTTAAATTTTTTCGTATTTACCGTTCGAATGAATGCCGCGTCCCCAAGGTTTCTGTCTAAATCCTCCAAATGCGGCGATTTCGTGCTTCGAATCGCGGGGGCTTTGTGTATTCTGCAGGCCCATGGCGCGATATATCTTCATCACTGGCGGCGTGGTCTCCTCACTTGGAAAAGGTCTCGCTTCGGCGGCTTTGGGCACTTTGCTGCAAGCACGTGGCTTCAAGGTGCGTCTGCGTAAGCTCGACCCTTATCTCAATATCGATCCCGGCACGATGAGCCCTTTTCAGCATGGAGAGGTGTTCGTCACAGATGACGGAGCGGAAACGGATCTCGATCTGGGTCACTACGAGCGCTTTACTGGTGTCTCGGCGACCAAAGCTGATAATGTCACGACAGGCCGGATTTATCAGGACATTCTCGCGCGCGAACGGCGCGGCGATTATCTCGGCGGCACGGTCCAGGTGATCCCGCACGTCACGAACGCCATTAAGGAGTTCGTTCTCGCAGGCAATAACGATGTCGATTTCGTTCTTGTCGAGATCGGCGGCACGGTCGGCGATATTGAGGGGCTGCCGTTTTTCGAGGCGATCCGCCAGCTTGGCAATGACCTGCCGCGCGGCGATGCCATTTACATTCATCTGACGCTGCTGCCGTATATTCCGGCGGCGGGCGAGCTGAAAACCAAGCCGACGCAGCATTCGGTCAAGGAATTGCGTTCGATCGGCATTCAGCCGGATATTCTGCTTTGTCGCTCCGACCGTCCGATCCCGGAGGAAGAACGCCGCAAGATTGCGCTGTTCTGCAATGTGCGTGAATCCGCTGTGATCCAGGCGCTTGACGTCGCCAATATCTATGACGTGCCCATCGCTTATCATAAGGAAGGGCTGGACGATGAAGTGCTTGCCGCTTTCGGTGTAGAGGCGCCAGCGCCTGACCTTCATTCATGGAAAGAGATTTCCCGGCATATCTCCAATCCGGATGGCCATGTCAATGTTGCTGTCGTCGGCAAATATACCGGCATGAACGACGCCTATAAATCGCTTGTCCAGGCGCTCATCCATGGCGGTATCGCCAATCGGGTCAGCGTCAATATCAGTTGGGTCAGCTCGGAAGACCTGGAAACCGGATCGCCTGCGGATCATTTCGAAAATGTCCATGGCATCCTGGTGCCAGGCGGGTTCGGTGAACGGGGAACACAAGGCAAAATCGAGGCGGCGCGTTACGCCAGGCTGCGCGGTGTTCCCTATTTCGGCATTTGCTTTGGTATGCAGCTTGCCGTCATCGAGGTTGCGCGCCATGTGGCCGGAATCAATGATGCCAGCTCGACCGAATTCGGCGAGACGCAAGACCCTGTCGTCGGCTTGATGACCGAATGGATGCATGGCGATGCGATTGAGAAACGCAAAGCCAATGGCGATCTCGGCGGCACCATGCGGCTTGGGGCCTATCCGGCGCATCTGGTGGAAGGCAGCTTAGCGGCGCGAATTTATGGCGCGTCTGACATTGTCGAGCGCCACCGCCACCGCTATGAGGTGAATACGAATTACCGTCCTCAGCTTGAGGCGGCCGGGTTGAAAATTTCAGGCCTCTCGCCCGATGGCGTCTTGCCGGAAATTATTGAAATTCCCGGCCATCCCTGGTTCGTCGGCGTTCAATTTCATCCGGAGCTGAAATCGCGGCCCTTCGATCCGCATCCGCTCTTTTCATCCTTCATCGAAGCGGCGGTTGAGCAGAGCCGTCTGGTTTAGCTGAAGGGTTACAAAGAGTAATTATTTCTGAACGGCCAAGGATTTTAGCCAAGCATTGAAGAACGCTTTTTGCTCTTCGACCGTTGCAGGCTGAAAGTCATCTCCACTATCGAAGATATGGACAACATCCTCCTTCTGTGCAGCCCGACCTATCCTTATCTCGTAAGCGACAAGCCCGGAGCCCATGTCGCGCGCCATCGCTGATGGAAAGACAGTCTTACTAGCGCCGTAACACAGCGTTTCGATACCTGAGCGCTCTAAAGATTTGCGAATGGTACAAAGGGCTTCAAAATAATCCCACTCAGTCGCTTCGAATGTGCGGCCACCCAGTTTCAGCCTTAAATGACAATTTCCGTGGCTCTTGGGGTCATAGGTGAAGGTTCCCTCAGCCTCTTCTCCGTTATGCAATCGGAATTTGACGCTACGGCTTTCCATCTATGCGCCTTTTTGCGATCCGGTTTTCATTTGCCCGTTTCCTGTTCGGCTTGGTGCTTGCGGACAATCCACCAGATCGCTTCATCCCGCGACAAAGCGCTAAAGACCTCCTGGGCACGGCTTGTATGGCCCTTGGGGTAGACACCAAAATAATCTTCCCCGAAATCCGGGCGCACAACCTCGTATCTGGCCTCTTCCAGGATTTGATCGAGCTTGTTTTCCACGCGAAGTTTCTTAAGCCCGGCGCACATTTGGCGCCATTTCAAAAAATCGGCGAGTTTGTCGAAGATCGAAGGCAGAACAATCGAATCACGAGGTACGCTTTTAAAGGTCCTCTTGAGCGAGGTCTCCATATAAGCGGCATTCTTGATGATCCACCAAATGGCTTCGTCTTTCGACGGTGCTGCTATTAAGATTCGGGTGTTATTTCTGCTAGCATCCTTATGGGAGACGGTGTGGTATCCATCATCCCGTTTCAGGAGCACAAAGCGTGACTCATCGAGAAAGGGCTCAAGCTCACCCTTTCGCCGGAGCTTTTTCAATATGGAACGCATGCGCCGTTTTTCGGCCCTTTCGTCCATGCGCTCGAAAAATGCGATGGCCTTGTCGAAATTCATGCCTTTGCTGCCCGGATCGTATTTGCGGTGCAGAATGAAATAGGCAGGCTTCAAGGCTTGAAATAGGTTGGATGGTCGCCGAAACAACGAAGCACAAAGGGCCACTGACCCGATTGTCAGCGGCGTTTCAACCGAGCTCACCATGCCAAAGCAGACGAGCAAACCGAAATCCAGCCATCCCGTGTGCCAGAAAGAGCATTGTCGAAATCAAGACGTTCGTCCGCTCACGGCAGAAGAACGACTCCGCTCGCCGGCAGAGCGCGCAGTGTACCGTGAGGAGAGGCTTCGGCGTAAACCGATCGCAGCGATCACCTAAAAAGACCGGTTTTAGGCCTGAGGATCGAGGGGGGTGCAACCCTTGAGTTCAGGAGTTTCCGATGACCGGCAAGACCATCAGCCCGCTGCGCCAGAGCATGATCGTGCCCGGTGGCGGCATCAGCCTCGATGGCCGGCATCCGCAACCCTTCATGAAAGAAGACTAACAGCCTGTATGCGGCAAAGCTAAAGAAGACGAGAATGCGGAAATTGCTCAGTTCAGGTTAGGGGCAAAGCGGATCTTCGTATTTCGTCTGCGCATTGGGGATGATCAAAAATAAAAAAATGCCGGGCCATCGCCCAGCGCTTGAGTCTGATCCCGCCGGAACCGGCCCGGCGGGCATTATTATATACCGTTTATATTTATTTGCGCACCAGATTTATCCGATTCCGGATCAGGTCCGAGACAGGCAACCGCTCCACACCGCGCCTTCGCGGGGACATGCTTTCCGGTCTGATGCGTTATTTTCTGGCGCATCATCTTTACTGCAAAATCGGTTCCCACTTTTTTTGCAGGATGATGCGTCACGCCGCTGCCGCCGAGCTTGGCTCTTTCGGGGCGCGCAGGACATAGCCGCGGCCCCAGACGGTC
>CAZMAC010000284.1:0-4633 GCA_964564085.1 uncultured Hyphomicrobiaceae bacterium | reverse complement strand
AATGAGGGGTGATCTCATAGGCGCTCGCAATGGCATTGTCGCCCCGAACGTGCCTGCTCCGGTCCCCCTGGGGCCCGCTCTGATTTCAACAAACGCTGTACCGGGCAGATAGCAGAGCCGGCCACGGATCAGTCTGATGGCTTTCCGGAAAGACCGCTAACAGTCGTCGTGCGCGCAGCAAAGAAATTCAGACGATCTCGATGCATGATTTTTGGTCGCCGCTCAGAAGCACCACGGCCTAAATCGTTTTGTTGGTCTTGCCTTTGACCCTGGTGACGTAATCGTTGTAGGCACCGCGAATATGATGCTGCAGTCTTTCCGCCGCCTTGTCCGCTTGCTGGGCGCGCGCCAGTTCAGCCACTTCAATATGCTGATCCAGCGGGCTCCAGTTATGATCTTCAATGGATAACCGGTTGCGAAAGGTTTGGACGCGCAAGGCTATGATATTATAGGCGGATTCGATAAAGCTGTTTCCCGAAGCACTAATGATCGCATTGTGAAATTCAGCGTCGAAACGGCGGTATGTTACCGGATCTTTGGCGGTCGTCGCTTCCTTCATGCCTTCAATAATCGAGTCGAGGCGGCTCAAAAGGGCTTCGCCGCCATCACGCATCGCAAAACGTAAAGCATTGCCCTCCAGAATCTCGCGTATTTCCGTAAGCTGGCGCAATTCTTCCGTGGTCATACGGAATACAAATGTTCCCCGTTGCGGAAGAATTTCCACCAGCCCTTCATTTTTGAGCTGAAGAAAGGCCTCGCGGACCGGCGTTTTGCTGACGCCAAGCTCTGTTGCAAGTGCGATTTCCGAGAGCGCCTCACCAAATTCGAACTGACCTTCTATGATCCTGGTCCGGATCGCATCCGCAGCTTGTTCCGTTAGTGTTTTATGACGTTTGATTGGACCCAGAGTTTGCACTTTTTTCCCTCAATTAAATTATGCAGTATCTAAGATTTTTTTTATTCCACGCGTAGGCATCTAACTTTATTGTCAACAATTAAAAGAAATTATCTAGCCCCTTGATATAGGGGTAGGTGACATTGCTGTGCACAAATTATACTCAATTGAACGCTCCAGCAGCGCATTTTGCTGACAGAAGCAGATGTCATTTACAATTTACGAATGAATTCATGCCATGTCACCCTCAACCTCTTTGACGTCTCCCAGCCAGTCCGCAGCCCGCATGAGGTGCTATAAAGGGACAAAATCACCTAAAACGGGTATAACGCTTGAGATGAACCAACGCATATTCGATCCCGATTATGACGGAGTCTGAGGACCGGCCGGCGCCTGAAGCACTTCTTGAGGAAGTCAATAGGGAACGCCGTGGAAAACTCAAGATCTTTCTTGGCGCCTATCCCGGTGTCGGCAAGACCTACGCTATGCTGCAAGCAGCACAAGCCCATCTCAATGAAGGGCTTGATGTAGTCGTTGGTATCGTGGAGACCCACGGGCGCGTTGAAACGGAAGCCCTGTTACGCGGGCTCGAAATCATCCCCCGCAAACAGATCTTTTACCGGGGCCGGTATTTCGGCGAGATGGATGTCGATGCGGTCTTGAAGCGTAAGCCCAAACTTGCGCTGGTCGATGAACTTGCCCATTCGAACATTTCCGGAAGCCGGCGGGAGAAACGCTATCAGGATGTCGAGGATCTGCTGGCGGCGGGGATCGACGTCTACACCACGTTGAATATTCAGCATATTGAAAGCCTCAATGATGTCGTGGCGCGAATCTCGCGCATTCAGGTGCGCGAAACGCTCCCCGATAAGGTGCTGGAGTTGGCAAGCGAGATCGAGCTGATCGATCTGCCGCCGGATGATCTCATTCAGCGTCTGCGCCAGGGCAAGGTCTATATGCCTGAGCAGGCCGGGCGCGCTATCACCCATTTCTTCAGCAAAGGCAATCTGACGGCGCTCAGAGAACTGGCCATGCGCATCGCCGCTGAACGTGTCGATGCGCAGATGGTCAATTACATGCGCGCCCACGCCATTCCCGGCCCGTGGCCCGCGCAGGACCGTCTGCTTGTTTGCCTGAACGAGTCGCCGGTCGCGAAAAGATTGGTTCGCACGGCCCGGCGAATGGCCGAACGTCAGCGCATACCCTGGATCGCGCTTTATGTCCGTACGCCCCATTATGAAAGTCTGCCCGAGGCCGCAAAGGATCAGATTGCGGAGTCCATGCGTCTGGCTGAAAGGCTCGAAGGCGAGGCGGTCACGATCCATGCCGAGGCCCGTATCGCCGATGAGATTGTCGCCTATGCGCTGAAACGCAATGTCACGCGGCTTCTGCTCGGACGCCAAAGACCGCGCGGCTGGACGGGCTGGTTCCGCGAGACAGTGGCGCAGGAATTGCTTCGCAAGGCGACGCAGTTCGAGCTGACGATGATTTCGCCGGATAAGGAAGAAGCCAGGCGAAGCATCATCAAAGGCGGGCTTTTGCCTATGCTGGGCGATTGGAACGCCTATGCGCTGGCAAGCATAGCGATTGCTCTGGCGGCGACGCTGGCCTATGGCGTCTCATTCGTGCTGCCTTTGCCGAATGTGTCCCTGATCTTCATGACTGCCGTCATTTTGATTGCGATTTATCTCGGACGCGGCCCGTCGATTTTTGCCAGTGTGCTGAGCTTTTTTGCGTATAATATTTTCTTCACCAAGCCCTATTTGAATTTCTCCGGCTTCCGTCACGACGATTTCATTACGATCGTCTTCTTTCTGCTTGTTTCCGTTGTCGTAGGAAATCTTGCCGCCCGGCTCAAGAGCCAAATGCTGGCCATGCGCCTGTCGGCACAGCGTACCGCTAATCTTTATGAATTCAGCCGCAAAATCGCCGCGGCTGCGGCTCTGGAAGATGTGCTCTGGGCGGCGGTCCACCATGTTGCCTCTACCTTGCAATGCTCCTCGCTCGTGCTGCTGCCGCAGAAAGAAGCCGGGCTGCAAATTGCCGCCGGCTATCCACCCGAAGATCAACTCGCGCTGAAAGATTGGGGCGCGGCGGAATGGTCTTGGGAGAACGCAAAGCCGGCCGGATGGAAATCGGAAACGCTCCCGGCCGCTGATTGGCTTTTCCTGCCGATGCGGACCGGACGCGGCATGGTCGGGTTGCTCGGCGTTTCGTTTAAAGAGCGGCAAAGACCGCTTGCGCCGGATAAATGGCGGTTGCTTGAAGCGCTCGTCGACCAGGTGGCGGTTGCGGTTGAGCGGACAAATCTTGCCTCCGATATCGAGGATGCACGCCTCCTGACGGAAACCGAGCAACTCCGCTCAGCGCTGCTATCGTCCGTCTCGCACGATCTGCGTACACCGCTTGTCTCGATTCTCGGCTCTGCAACGACGCTTGCAACCGTCGAGAATTTGAACCCGGGGAACCGCAAGGACCTGATCCAGACGATCCTGGACGAAAGCGAGCGTCTCAACCGTTTTGTGCAAAATCTGCTGGATATGACGCGGCTTGGCTATGGCGCTTTGCAGCCGAAACGGGAATGGAGCGAATTGCGTGAAATCGCCGGCCGCGCCATGAAACAGTTTGAAAAGGCCATTGAGAAAAGGAAGGTGGTTTTTGATGTGCCGGCATCCTTCCCGCTCGTCCATGTCGATCCGGTGCTGATCGAGCAGGTCTTCGTCAATATCCTCGACAATGCTCTGAAATATACGGCAAATGACGGCGCCATCACTTTTAAAGCGGTGAAAAAGGACAATGATGCCGTCATTCGAATCAGTGACGACGGTCTGGGCATTCCGCCCGACGCACGACATGCGGTTTTCGATATTTTCTACCGCGCCCGCGCGAAGGACAGTCAGATTGCCGGGACCGGACTTGGTTTGTCGATATGCCGCGGTATCGTAGAGGCGCATGGCGGACGGATCGTTGCGAAAGACGGCCCCAAAAATAAAGGCACGACGATCGAAATCACTTTGCCGCTTTCTAAGGCACCGACCTTACCGGCTGGCGAAATTGACGATCGTCTGAACGAGGAGGTTGGCATCAACTGATGTCCAAGCGCATACTTGTCATTGATGACGAGCCGCAAATCCGAAAGTTTTTGCGCATCAGTTTGACTGCCGAAGGCTATGAGGTGGTCGAAGCGGCGCGTGGTGAAGAGGGGATATCCAAAAGCGCGACGGCCAAGCCCAATCTCATAATCCTTGATCTCGGACTTCCCGATCTCGACGGGCAACGTGTGATCGGGCGCATCCGTGAATGGTCCGATGTGCCGATCATCGTTTTATCGGTGCGGGCCAAGGATCAGGAAAAAGTCAACGCGCTCGATAAAGGCGCCAATGATTACGTTACCAAGCCGTTCAGCATCGAGGAGTTGCTTGCGCGCATTCGGGTTGCGTTCCGTTCCAAACTCGAAAGCGGAGAGGAGACGACCGAATTTATTTTAGGTGACTTGATCGTCGATGTTGAGCGGCGGAAAGTTTCTGTGAGCGGGCAGGAGGTCAAACTGACGCGAAAAGAGTTCGAGCTGCTCAGGATGCTTGCTCAAAATGCCGGACGCATCGTGACCCACAAGCAGATCCTGCGCGAAGTCTGGGGACCGGCCCATGAGGAGGATGTGCATTATCTGCGGATCTATATCGGGCATCTGCGTCAGAAGCTCGGCGACGATCCGGCAAATCCGAAATTTATCGAGAG
>CAZMAC010000283.1:0-4660 GCA_964564085.1 uncultured Hyphomicrobiaceae bacterium | reverse complement strand
GCCGCGATATTCCATTCCGCGCCATCCATATCATCGACCGAGACAAAGGTCGGCTCGCCGCCCATCGACAGGCGGACATCACCGTCTTTCAGACGGCGGTCCACTTCATAGCCTGCCTGCGTGATTGCAGACCATTGTTCTTCGCTATAGGGTTTCGTGACGCGTGGCGATTCAGCAATGCGCGTGACGTTCATGTCGAAGGAAAACTCAACTTCCGCTGCTTCGTGACCGCCCGTGATCGGGGCAGCGCTAATCGGGCTGGGCGTCGCGGCAAGCGGTATGTGACCTTCACCGGCGAGTAAGCCGGATGTTGGGTCCAGGCCGATCCAACCCGCGCCGGGAAGATAGACCTCCGCCCAGGCGTGGAGGTCGGTAAAATCCATCTCCGTGCCGGCCGGGCCATCAAGCGGCTTGACGTCGGGTGTGAGCTGAATGAGGTAGCCGGAAACGAACCGTGCCGCGAGCCCGAAACGACGCAATATCTGAACCAGCATCCAACCGCTATCCCGGCAGGAGCCAGCTTGGCGCGCCAATGTTTCGTCAGGCGTTTGAACACCGGGCTCCATGCGGATCAGATATTTGATGTCTTTCTCAACCTGCTGGTTCAAGGCCACCAGGAAATCGATCGTCGACGGCGCTTTTGTCTCAAGCCCGGCGAAATAATCGTTAAACAGAGAACCAGTCGGGATCGGCTCCAGATAGGGCGTCAGTTCTTTTTTCAGCGTTTCGTCATAGGTAAAGGGCCATTCGCGAGCATACTCATCGACAAAAAAATTGAATGGATTGATCACGGCCATATCGGCAACAAGGTCGACCGTGACCGTGAACTCGCGTGTTTTTTCAGTCGCAACAAAACGTGCAAGATAATTGCCGAAAGGGTCCTGCTGCCAATTGAGGAAATGGTCTTTCGGCGTAAGGGATAATGAATAGCTCAATATGGGTGTGCGGCAATGCGGGGCTGGCCGCAGACGGATGACCTGAGGACCGAGAGCTGTGAGCCTGTCATAGCGATATTCCGTTTTATGTGTCAGCGCGACATGCAATGTCATTGGTTTTCCCCACAAGGCTTATCGGCGCTGGTCATTTGCGCGCAACCTACATCAAGCTCTGTTGTCATTGAGATTCAGTTCGATCTCAAGCTCGTACCGTAAACCCATAATCACGGGCTGGTTTGCGACTGGAACTGACTCTGTGATGTGCCGGCATTGCCGTCCGGTTTATTTTCTGTTGGACTGATGTCTTGCTGATCATGTCCAAAAAATGCAGTGCTAAGCTCTGCGGTCAGAGTAATCAGTTCGCGCTGAACCAAATCGTTGAACGCATGCAGATCGTCCAGCAAATCGGTACTGCTTGTCGCTTTTTGCAGATTTGCGTAAAAGCCATCGATCCGCTCCAAGGCAGGCTGCGCGGTACGCAAATGAAATTCGCCTCGAAGCTGGCCAACCAGCGCTCGAATTTCGCCGATGCAAAACGCGATCGATCGCGGGAGTTTGGTATCGAAAATCAGAAAGCGGGCAACGTCGGCCGGATTGAAACCGCTTGGGTGGGACCGGCGGAAGGCATGGTAAGCCGAGGCCGAGCGCAACAGCGCATTCCAAAGCCCGGCATTCTGTTCAGGCGTCAGATCCTGCATAACACCTGTGGCGCGCTGCGCGAAGCGAACGTCGAGAAGCCTGCTGGTTTGATCGGCGCGCTCAATGAAAAGGCCGAGCCTGAAAAATGGCCAACTTTCGTCTCGATAGAGCGTGCTTTCAGCAACGCCAATCTCAGCATAGCAACCACGCTTGATCGAATCGCAGCTGCGCGACAGCTTTGTTTCAGAAAAATCGTTTTCGCTGAGACCGAGGAGACGCGAATAGAAGTCATTTATCTGCAGCCACATATCGCTGGAGATCAGCGGGCGCAGTGAGCGGGCGTTTTCGCGTGCGGCTCGCACGCAGGAC
This sequence comes from uncultured Hyphomicrobiaceae bacterium, assembly GCA_964564085.1. Taxonomy (GTDB): domain Bacteria; phylum Pseudomonadota; class Alphaproteobacteria; order Rhizobiales; family Rhodomicrobiaceae; genus JAHQVI01. The sequence goes on along the minus strand of CAZMAC010000283.1, from coordinate 2,717 downwards.
TGGATTGAGCTTGGATTATCCAGCCAGGTGACATAATAGGCGATCACGTTGGCTGCCGTCGGCTCGGGGAATTTTTTGCGGAAGTTCTCCGCGTCGGAATAAAGAGCCAAAATCCACGCCCAGCCATCGCCATCGGGGCGGCCGCGCTGGAACGCGGATTGCGCCTCCAATATCCGTGCCAAGCTCTCGGTGCGCTCTAGATAGCGCGCGAGCCAAAAGGCGCACTCGGCATGACGGGAGAGAAGTGTCGCCGTCAACTGACATCCTCCCTCAAAACCCAGGTATCTTTCGTGCCTCCGCCTTGCGAGGAATTGACCACGATGGAGTCTTTCGGCAACGCAACGCGGGTTAGCCCGCCGGACAGCACCCATGTTTCCTTTCCAGTGACCGCGAAGGGGCGCAAATCGACATGGCGCGGCTCGACAGCATCTTCGACAAGTGTTGGGCAAACGGACAGGCTGATCATTGGTTGAGCAATATAGTTGTCCGGGTTCTTTTTCAAGCGATCCCGGCATTCGTCGAGTTCGGCCTTGGTCGCTTTCGGACCGACGCAAATGCCGTAGCCGCCCGACTCGCCAACCGGCTTGACGACGAGCTTGTCGAGATTGTCCAGCGTGTAGCTGAGCGAAGCGGGCTCACGGCAGATGAAAGTCTCGACATTGGGCAGGATCGGGTCTTCGCCGAGATAATATTTGATGATCCGCGGCACATAGGCATAGACCGCCTTGTCATCGGCAATGCCAGTGCCGACGGCGTTCGCCAGTGTGACATTGCCCTTGCGCACGGCGCGCATCAGCCCGGGTACGCCGAGCAGGCTTTCCTTATTGAAGACTTCCGGATCGAGGAAATCGTCGTTCAAGCGCCGGTAGATCACATGGACGGGCTTAGGCCCAGCGACGGTCTTCATGAACAGCCGGTCGTCGTCAATGAAGAGGTCGCTGCCTTCGACAAGCGGTACGCCCATTTCGCGGGCGAGGAAAATATGCTCGAAATAGGCGGAGTTGAACACGCCCGGCGACAGCAGCACGATCTGAGGCTCCGTCAGAACGGGTGGGGCCACCTCGCAAAGCTTGGCGGCAAGGTGCACGCCATAATCGGAGACAGGTTCGATGGAGAAGCCTTCCATAAGATCGGCGAAAGCGCGCTGCATCAGATGACGGTTTTCAACGACGTAGGACACGCCCGATGGAGTACGGCTATTGTCTTCCAAAACGAGAAAGACGCCCTTCTCGTCACGGATGATATCAGTGCCGCAGATATGGACATAGGTGCCGCAGGGTGGATCGTATCCTTCCATCGCGGTGCAATAGTTGGAATTTCCGAAGACCAGATCGGCGGGTACGATCTTGTCATTAAAGATCTTGCGGTCGTGATAGCAGTCCCAGATGAACAGGTTGAGCGCCTTTACACGTTGTTTGATGCCTGCGTCCAGTATTCGCCAGTCCTTCGCCGTAATGACGCGGGGGAGGACGTCGAAGGGCAGAATACGGTCAATGGCGTTGCGGTCGCTATAGACGGTGAAGGTGATGCCGAGAAGAAAAAGCTCGCGCTCAGCGTCTTTGGCGCGCGCCGAGAGGTCACTATGCTCCATTTGCTGGAGGTGCTGCCAGAGTTTTGTTAACTCTGGAGCGGGATTTGCTCGATTACCAAAAAGCTCGCAGAAAAAAGCGCCCGCATTATAGTCGTCAAGCATTCCCGTCGTGGCAGGATTTTGTAAGACCGTGACCGTTGCCATGCGCCTCTCTCATTGTTAGTGCGACCCCCGTCTGCCCGAACTATGTCATTATAAAATTTCATAGTTACAATAAACCTAACATACCCCTTTCGACTGGGGAAAGCTGAAACCCTGCCAATTTCTTAGGCAGTTTTCTTGGTCGTAAGTTCGATGTGCTAAGAAAAATTGTCGAAAAACATCAGTCTATACTGGATTATTTATCATAATTCTTATTGTTCGGCATAAGAAATTCAAACATATCAAGTAAATCTGATTGATGGAGAAAAATTATGCATTTGCAAAATTCTGAGGCTCAATAGTAACGACAATTATGAATCGGCGAAACATGACTATGAATTCATTCTCGATCGAAGGTATTCCCGTAGCCTATCTTGACGAAGGCAGTGGGCCTCCGATCATCCTTGCTCATTGCTCAAGTGCGTCCCACCGTATCTGGCGGGCCCTGATCGATGATTTGAAAAGCCGGTACCGTGTCATGGCGCCGGATCTTATCGGCTACGGTGCCTCGGGCCGATGGCCGACGTATCGTCCATTTGATGCCAGTGCTGATGCAAAAATTCTGGTCGAGTTGGCACGATTAGCCGGCGAGCCGGCACATTTTGTCGGCCATTCCTATGGCGGAGCGATGGTGCTCGATGCCTTGCGCTGTTCAGGCAAACCTGCCCGTGCGATGACGCTTATTGAGCCGGTTGCATTTCCGCTGCTTCGGGCGGCGGAGCGGATGGATGAATGGCGGACAGTTCAGCAAATTGCTGATGGCGTGATTGAGGCTATGTCGCGCGGCGATCGACGCGCTGCTGCCAGAATATATATGGGGTTTTGGCTTGGCAGGATAAAATGGTGGCTGGCGCCTCAGAAGCTGAAGCAAAATGTGCTGGAAACCGTCGATAAAGTCGCTCTCGAATTCCAGATCGCAAAGGATAAGGATTCGCCACCCTTCGACGAGCTGAGATCGCTCAACCTGCCGACACTCCTTATCTAT
>CAZMAC010000282.1:0-4664 GCA_964564085.1 uncultured Hyphomicrobiaceae bacterium | reverse complement strand
ACGCGCGCCGTTTCGCAGCTTGTCAGGCCTGTGAGAGTCAGCGTAATTTTGAGCGCGTGATTAGGCCGCACTTTTTCCGGCAGATCGAGTGAAACGCCAATCGTGCGGTCGCTATCATCGAAGCCGAGCCATTTCACGCCGATGGCCCGGCCCGGCATCCGCTTCGCTTCCGTATCCATAGGCCGGTAGAGCTCGGCCATCACATAGGCGCCGGGTCCCCAATCGGGACCGATCTCGAAAGAGACGGTCGTGCCGTCTTCGGGCACCGTCACGGTCTGCATCGCAAGCATTTTGTCACTGACGATGGTAACAATGGCTTCACCGGACATGCGAGGCGAAATCTTCACCTGTGCCTGTTCGCCCGGCTTGTAGGATGCTTTATCGAGCGCAACGTCGAGTATATCCGGCGTGTCCCCGCTCTCAGACGCATACCAGCCGGATGAAAAGGCGAAGCTCGCCGGTAATGCGCCGGAGCCCGGTGCGGTCACTTCCAGCCGGTAACGGCCATATCCGGTTGCCGCTTCGATTTTTGCGGGCGCATTGGCGTCGACATCCACTGTGCCATTGGAGACCTTGCGGACATAGGTCACGGTCTCATAATCCCAGCGTCCACTGCGGTTATACCATTGGAAACGCCTCTCCAGCCGGGACAATTCCCAGGCAAGCCCCTTCATGGCAATGGGTTTTCCGTCGCGATTCAGCACGACAATCTCGAAGGCACGCGAACCGGCATCGCCCGAATGGCTGCCTTTGAAATCCGGCTTGATGCCAATAAACGGTTTTGCGGGGCGCACGTCGAGCGTGGTTGTCTCGGCCAGAACGCGCCCGCTCGGTTCGCGCATCCGAATGACGACATCGGCCTTGAGCAGCTTTGTTGTTTGTGTCAGCGCAGGCAGCTCAGCCAGGACTGTGGCTGTGCCTTGACCGTCCGTATTGGGAAGATTTTCAAGCGGTTTGCGTAAGGCCGCAAAGGTCTCGTCGTCCAGCCCGAAAGAATAGGCACCATAGCCTGCCGGGCCGCCCGCACGGGCCGAGACATTGACCTCACCCCCAAGGCCTAGATCGGACGCGGGCGCGCCATAAAGATAGCGACCTTCGACCTTCACCTCGACGCCGGTCTCTGCCGAAATTTCCTCTTTCGCGGGGGTCAGCGACATCTCCAGCCGCTCCGGCGTATAGTCCTCGACCAGAAACGCCGTCTTGCCGATCGGCGCACGCTTCGGATCGCTGTAAATCGCAGCGCGCCAGGTGCCGGTCATTGCAGCTTTAGGAACTTCAAGCGTGAAAGAGCGCCCGCCATCGCCTGCGTCCTGCAGGATCTCCCGGCTGAATTCGACATTGTCAGGCCGGTAGATTTTCAGCGTCAACGGAACGCCCGGCGCGGCATGACCGCGATCGTCGCGAAGCAATGCGGTCAGATAGACCTTTTCACCAGGGCGGTAGACACCGCGTTCGGCAAAAATCATCGCATCCAGTGGGCCGGGTGTTTGCCGCCCGCCAACGCCGCGGTCAGAAAGATCGAAGGCGGCTTTCGTTAAGTCCAGAAAACCGTAATCGCCGTTCTCCTCGCGGGCGACCAACAGCGCAGGCGCAAGCCCGCCCGTGCCGCGCGTAAGACCGGCCTCGAACCGGACGGAACCTTTTTCATCCGTCTTTGCCGTGCTCAGAACTTCGTTGTTGCGCGCAACCAGACGGACTTCGATACCGGACTTCGCTTTCGCATCCGCCAGCGACCGGACGAACGCGTGAACCCCGTCGGAGCCGGTCATCGCCGTCAGCCCGAGATCGGAGACAACGAACCACTGCGTCGCGCGATAGCCGTAATCAGTTGCGCTGTCACCGCTGCCATCGTCAGGCTGGCCCGTCATCACATAAAGGCCGGGCTTTAGCTCAGGCAGAAGCTCATCGATGGGAAAGGCAATGGTGGTTTCTTCATTGAGCTGCGTCTTGACCGGCATGCTGCCCGTCCAGAGCAGGCGGCCTTTCGTCTTTTCGATCTCGCTGGCCTGATAGCTGTCGATCTGCCGGCCGAACGATCCGTCCAGCACTTCATTGGCCAGACGCCGGTCGCCCACCTGATAGATATTGACTTTGACGGACTTTGTGTTGATGGCGACGACCGGAATGCCCTGCTGGCCCGAACGCGGCAAGACATAAGCCTGGCTCGTGAAACGGACGGCGGGCTTACGGTCGCGGACATAGACGGTCAGGTCGACGGTTTTTGCAAGGTCCTCATTGACGGCCGAGGGCAGCCCCTCGCGGATTTTGACCTGATAGCGCCGCCCATGCAGAAGCTCCTCGATGCAGAGCTGCGAGTTTTGAGCGCGCACGCCTGCCGGGTCCTCGCCATTGACGGAGATGAATTTGGAAAAATCGATGCGGCCATAGGCGAGCGTTTCGGAAAATTGGATGCAAAGGCGCGGCGATGCGGCATCGGAGTCAACCGTATAATCCACCATCCGGAAGCCGTGCTGTGCGACCACCAGGTCAAACGCGGCACGCACATCGGCATTATCGACGAGCCGCAGGCTCTCCTTATAGGCATCGATCGCCGGGCGCCACAGCGAGCGCGTGCCATAGCTTTGCGCCAGCGTTGCAAGAGCTGCAGCTTTCAGATTATCGGCCTTGGCGCGGCTGTAAGCGATAAACGCCGTTGAACTTGCATTCCGCCTGAAACTTCTTTGCTCGTTATATTTCTTTGTCTGGATTGCGAGATAGGCGCGCGAAAGATCCAGCCAGCTCTGCGCGTTATTCGGTTCGAGAACGACGGAGGACGCGTAATAGCCGGTTGCACGGCGCGGGTCATTGGCCTCCATTGCCGCGCGGCCACGATCCCGCCAGCCCTTGGCGCTGTTGCCTTCGCTCGGCCACTGCGCTTTTAGATAGGCCTCATAGTCGCGCGCCTCGCGTTCCGTATCTGGAAGAATAAAAGGCCGGTCTTGAGCATAGGCCTGAAAGGCTTGAAGGAGGAAGGCGGTGAGAAGAAGGGAGACAAAAAAAACCGCGGAACGCAACGGAAACGACATGAGAAGCCCCTTGCTTTCAGGTCTTGGGGTGAACGGACAGCACAGCTGGCGATAAGCCTGGACCGTCTAGGTTAGGACAGCATACGCCATCGCCATTTGATGTCCATATGGACGCACGCTAACAATTGGCCGATGAACAAGTTCAAAACAGCTTTTGGCTTTGTAAAAAATTTTGCCTGTGGGCAGCGGGGAAAACTTGCTGCCTAATTTGACAACCCTAAATTGAGTATGAGACTTTATGCACGTCAAGCCGGATGGCGCATGATCGACAAAGACAGATTGCTACGCCCCTGTCCCTCACCCTGGCGTATTTGCCGCCGAGCAAAGGCAACTGTCGGCCCGTCGACCAGCCCCCCGCGAAACGGTTCGATCTCAACCGGTATTCGCGTAGAGCCTGTAGAGCTCAACATGGGCCAGCGGCTGGACCGCATTGAACGCGGTCAATGCGTGGGAAAGAGCCTGCGAGCTGCCTTGGTGCAGCTCGCAGGTTTCTCTTTACACTTATTCGGCCCAATACAACTTGAAGTTTGATCGTACTCCACAAATCTCGCAGAGAGATGCTATTGGCAGCGGGTTTTAAATCGTGGGCACCGCGCCATTTCTTATATGTGTGTCTGTGCCTTAGATTTATCCGATCCCGGCTCGGAGGCCGGGACAGGCAACCGCTTCGCACCCCCGTCTTCACGGGGGCATGCTTTTCGGCCTGATGCGCAGCGTCTCTTTACCTGAGCATCAGATTTATCCGAAAACCGCTTCGCACTTTTCGGTCCGATGCTCTATAAGCGGCGCGTTCAAACAATGCTCGGGGGAGCTATGAGATCTCTTTATTTCGGTTTCATTGCGATCGCAGCGGCCGCAGGGCTTCTGATGCAGCTTCACAGCGTTTCGGCAAACGGGGTTTCATCAGCGGAACGGAAGACGATCCTCAACATGCACAACGCTTACCGCGCCCAACATTGCGTGCCGGCCCTGACCTGGTCCACCAAGCTTGCCGCGGCCGCGCAAAAATGGGCGGACAATTGCTGGATCGGTCATGATTCCAAGCGCGGTCATATCGGCGAAAATATTGCCTGGGGCGGAGATCGCAGCGCCGATAGCGCCGTGAAAGCCTGGTATGAAGAAGTGGACGACTATAATTACGCCAGGCCGGGCTTTGCCTCCGCCACCGCCCATTTCACCCAGATGATTTGGAAAGACACCAAGCGGATCGGATGCGGCGTCGCCGAATGTTATTTTGGAGCTGTGCGCGTCTGGGTATGCCGCTACGGCCCGACAGGCAATTGGCGCGGAAAATATCCGCAAAACGTTCCAAAGCGTTGTAAATAGCGGCTAGGCTGGAGGGCGCGGTGTCAATCGTCACGCCCTTCAGATAATTGCCTAAGCAGGCATTCATTGGTTGGCCAACGAATGCCTGCTTAGATTCCTTTGTTTTCGCAGAGTTTTTTCGCAAAACCGGAAGGGCCACTTTTGCGAACTCTGCTTAGTGCACTGACACATTCACATGGTTCATGCTTCAGCGCCCTGGCTCTTTATTTATGCATCAATTTTACCAAACTCCGGCTATCGCCTGCGTTTGGATCGATGCACTAGTGGAGCGAATTTGACATTTGATACCCATTTGCGGCAAACCTCGTTTTC
>CAZMAC010000281.1:0-4680 GCA_964564085.1 uncultured Hyphomicrobiaceae bacterium | reverse complement strand
GCCTCCCAATTAAACGCAGGTGGCTCTAACCGCCTCGATCTGACGCAGCTTTAACCCGCAAAAGCGTTGTTGAGTTGGGCAAGCTGTGCCGCGACCGGATTTGGTTTGCGCACCGACGGTGTCGTCTCTCCGCGATCATGGGCATCGAACTCACAAATCTTTTTGTGAAGCTGATAGCTCTCTTCGATGAGCTGTCTTAGCATCTCCGGAAGCTGCTCAAAGCCACGTGAGCCGTTGGCGCGTGTAATTGGCGGCAGGATCAGCGGATCGTTTATGCTGCCAACGGGCGGCATCGGCTCGCCATTCAAAACCGCGCGGCGTGCAAGAAGCCAGGTGGCGAGCTGTGTCAGCCGGGTCGTCAGGCGCATGCTTTCAGTCGCGTAGGAGAGTGCGATGTAGGGCGGCAGACATTTCGATTCGCGCCGGCCCTGGCCATCGAGGTAATTCGCGGCCTCTTCGACCAGCCCCATACCTTCACGGAAAAGAGCTAAAAATCTTTCCTGGTCGTCGGATGGTCTGCGGAAAGGGATTGCAACCTGATCGTCATACTTTGGGGGCACCGTTCCCGAATTCATACTCATCTACGCCAACCCTACAGAACGTCTTAACGTATTGTCAGTCGAAAGCCTTGGCTTCGATCATGTTAAATTTCGCCTTACAGATGCAAGCGCTTTTTCAAAAAATAATGAATGCCCACAAGGAATAACGCATATTGATAAGCATAAATGCCTAAATTCAGCCGACAGGTGAAAGAGAAAAAGCCGCAGATGGGTCCGCGGCTTGAGTTTAAAGGAGGCATCATAAAAATGACGCATCGAGGAAATACATACGTAGCCTCGAACCTCGTGATCTTTCGCCGGAAATTAATAAAAATTTGTTAAAATGATAAGATTATCCGTGATCGTTGGGCAGTTTTTCTGAAAAAAGGCTCATTTTTAACTTTTGAAAACTGAATGGGCGGCATCCAGCGATGATTTTTTCGACGACATGATGCTTTCAACGCGCTGGCGTTCATTGTCCAGAATGGCGAGGTAGTCTTGGAGCTCTTCAACTGAAAATTTGGACAGGTCTGCCCCAAGCTCATATGCCCGCTGTTTCTTTGGCTGATCTTCATCCCAAACCATGGCGCGACCTCATATCTTCATAGCATAGCACGCAATTATGCGCATTGGATCGTGATGATCTCAAACGGAAATGCTGCCAATCTGCGCTTTTGCTTAATGCGGGTGTCTCATGATAAGCCGTTCCCGGTTATCCAGTGGTTCGATTCAAACATTTGCATCCCACTTGCAGCACCCACTCTTGCAAATGTTTGAATCTCAAGAACCACTGAAGGCTCTTACAATCTAGTGGAGCTTTTGAATTTGACATTTGAAAACGAGGTTTGCTGCGATTGGGAATCAAATGTCAAATTAGCTCCACTAGTGCGTGCTCGAAGGCTTGGTGCCATTATCATGCCTGGTGAGGAACCGATTTCAACGCTGAAAGGGCGTTTGCGATGACATTGCCTCAGACAATGACCTCCATTGCGATTTCCGAGCCTGGCGGAGCCGATGTGTTGAGGCCGGTCGAAATGGCGGTTCCAGCCCCGGCTGCAAAGGAGCTGCTCGTCAAGGTGGAGGCAGCCGGGATCAATCGTCCCGATGTCTTGCAGCGCGAAGGAAATTATCCCGCTCCGCCCGGCGCATCTGAAATTCCGGGGCTTGAAATGGCCGGGACGGTTGTGGCGCTTGGCGACAAAACCGAACGCTACAAGATCGGCGACCGTGTGACGGCGCTCGTGACAGGTGGCGGCTACGCACAATATTGCCTGGCCGATGAGCGGGCGGCCTTGCCCTATCCGGAGGGCTTCGATGCAATCCATGCCGCCGCGCTGCCGGAGACCTTTTTCACCGTCTGGCATAATCTCTTTTATCGGGGTGGTCTGACCTCCGGCGAAACGATCCTGATTCATGGCGGCACGAGCGGTATCGGCACGACGGCAATACAGATCGCCAAGGCTTTCGGTGCGAAGGTCTTCACGACGGCCGGTAGTGCAGAGAAATGCGCGGTCTGCGTAGATCTCGGCGCCGATTATGCGATCAATTACCGAGACGAGGATTTTGTCGCCGTCGTCAAAGAAAAAACCAGCGGGAAAGGCGTCGATTTCATTCTGGACATGGTCGGCGGAGACTACATTCAGCGCAATCTGAAATGCGTGGTGGATGAGGGCCGCATTCATCAGATCGGATTTTTGAACGGCTCCAAGGCGAGCGTAGACTTTACCAGGCTGATGCTCAAGCGGATCACCCTGACCGGCTCGACGCTGCGAGCCAGACCGATCGAGGTGAAAGCACGCCTTGCCTATGCGCTGGAGGAGCAGGTTTGGCCGCTTCTGTCGAGCGGCAGAATAAAACCCGTCATCGACAGGATTTTTCCTCTGGAAGAGGCGAGCGAAGGGCATCGGCGGATGGAGAGCGGGGGCCATGTCGGCAAGATCATGCTGACCGTTTGAGACAAGCCTGTCATGGGCGGCGTCATGGACGCATAGCCCACTCTCCTTCCTCATCCCGCTTCGCGTTTCATGAATTTCCGCACCAGAAAGAAGAAAATTTGCCCTTTTCCGCGACAGCGCATATATGACTGTTTAGCTTTGATGCGAAAGAAGCATTCCCTCCACGCATCGCTATAATAACCAGCCCTGCAAGCGGCCGTGTTTTGCAGGATACGGGAGAGATTTATGACACAAACGCCTTTGATGCCGAAAGCGACTGCCGTCTGGCTCGTTGAAAATACCGCGCTGACATTTGAACAGATTGCGGAATTTTGTGGCCTCCATGTGCTCGAAGTGAAGGGCATCGCCGATGGAGATGTGGCGCAGGGCATCAAAGGTATGGACCCGATTTCCTCCGGCCAGCTGACACGCGAGGAAATCAAGAAAGCGCAGGAAGATTCCGATTACCGGCTGCAGATCGCAAAGTCGAAAGTCGAAATTCCGGCCGTGAAGACCAAGCGCGTTCCGAAATATACGCCCTTGTCGCGCCCCCAAGACCGTCCCAATGCCATTTTGTGGCTCCTGCGCCACCATGCCGAGCTGCGCGACTCCCAGATTATGCGCCTTGTCGGGACAACCAAGCCCACAATCGAGGCGATCCGTGAGCGTACCCACTGGAATTCGGCGAATTTACAGCCGCAGGACCCGGTTGCCCTCGGACTTTGCTCTCAGACGGATCTGGATGCGGAAGTAAACAAGGCCGCCAAACGTCTCGATCAGGCCAACCCGAGTGCTCCTGTCGAAGCAAGTGAGCCTGCGCCTGAGCCTGCGGGAACGCTCAAGCCGGCGCAGGAAACCGAAAAACTCGGCCCGATCCCGCCTGAGCCCGAGGATCGTCATGAACCGGCTAAAGCCGAAGAAGAGGAAGCGCTGACGGTTGAAAATGTTTTCGGGCCGGGCGAGGACAAGAGCTAAGTTCAGCGCTCGCGGCGCATGACGGCAATAAATGTTATGTGCCCTCTTACGCGCTCCGCCGGGGCTTGAGCATCCGTTTTGATCAAGCGGGATTTTCAGCCCATCTGCGCGCCCACCATCTGCGAAATCTGCGGCAATGAAAAAGGCCGCCCGATTGCTTGAACGGCGTGATCAACGCCGCTTGCGGTCCATCAAACAATCCCAATGGCGGCTCGCGACGCAAAAGCTCTAGATCAACCCGGCTCAAAATGATTTATGGGGGGAGACAGGGTGCGCAGGAGGAGTGTTGATGGTCGCTGAGCTGGAAAGTCGCCATCCAGATGGTGAGGGCTGGTCTGCAAAGAGAGCCTCTCTTCGGGCATTCTTCGAAAGCCAGCTCTGGGAACGCACCATTGTCATTTTGATCGTCGTCAATGCGGCGGCTCTTGGCCTGGAGACAAGCCCGACGATCGTGTCCTATGCCGGCGGCCTGATTGGGGTAATCGATCAGATCATCCTTTTGATATTCACGATCGAAATCACCCTGCGCATCATCGCTTATGGCCGGGCATTCTGGCGCGACGGCTGGTCCTTGTTCGATTTTGCCATCGTTGCGATCTCCCTGATGCCGGCAACCGGCGGTTTCTCGGTCCTGCGGTCGCTTCGGATCATCCGGGTGTTGCGCCTCATCTCGACCGTGAAGTCGATGCGCCGTGTCATGGGCGCGATGCTGGCGGCCATTCCGAGTATGGGCGCCGTTATCACGCTTTTGGGTTTGATTTTCTATGTTTCCGCGGTGATGACGACCAAGCTTTATGGTCCGGATTTTCCGGATAAATTCGGCACGTTGGGCGACTCGTTTTTCTCGCTCTTTCAAGTCATGACCCTAGAGGGCTGGGCCGACGGTTTTGTCATACCCGTGATGGAGAAACATCCCTTCGCCTGGATTTTCTTCATCATTTTCATGGTCGTCACGAGCTTCACCGTACTCAATCTGTTTATCGGCATCATTGTGGACGCCATGCAGAGCGAACAGGAAGCAGCTATCATCGAGGATCGTGCGCGATCGGAAGCCAATTTCGATACGATCATAGCTGAGCTTCATGTTTTACGCGCTGAAATCATCGCGCTTCGCAAAGACAATGACACGCCAAGCGATATTGAGCGTCCGCAAACCTAAATTCTTGCTCAGTGCTAATGTCCCGATTCCGAAGTTCGCCTCCTTCTTGCAGCACGTTCCGTAGCGAACTTCG
>CAZMAC010000280.1:0-4709 GCA_964564085.1 uncultured Hyphomicrobiaceae bacterium | reverse complement strand
CGGCGAGAAAGACACCAGCGAGCTCGATGCCAAAGTGAAGGCGATCGCGGAAGAGGGGCTGCGGAAAGCCTATCAGATCGCCGGCAAGACCGAGCGGCAGGACGCGGTTGCTGAAATCAAGAGCAAGGTTATGGAGGAGCTGGTGCCGGAAGACGCCGATGCTTCATTTGCAATTGAAGTCGGCGGCGCATTCAAATCGCTTGAGAAGGATGTCGTGCGCGGCAACATTCTCAAGACCGGCAAGCGCATTGACGAACGCGATCTGAAAACGGTCCGTCCGATTGTCTGCGAGGTCGGCGTTCTGCCGCGTACGCATGGTTCGGCCTTGTTTACGCGGGGCGAGACGCAGGCGCTTTGTGTGGCCACGCTCGGCACGGGCGAAGATGAGCAATGGATCGATGCGCTGGAAGGCACCTATAAGGAGAACTTCCTGCTCCATTATAATTTCCCGCCCTTCTCGGTCGGCGAAACGGGGCGTGTCGGCTCGCCGGGCCGCCGAGAAGTCGGCCATGGCAAGCTCGCCTGGCGTGCTCTCCATCCCATCCTGCCATCCAGCGATAACTTCCCCTACACGCTGCGCGTTGTCTCCGAGATCACCGAATCGAACGGCTCATCCTCCATGGCGACGGTTTGCGGGTCCTCGCTCGCGCTGATGGATGCGGGCGTTCCGCTTGAGCGGCCTGTGGCGGGCATTGCGATGGGGCTCATCAAGGAAGGCGACGAATACGCCGTTCTCTCCGATATTCTCGGCGATGAGGATCATCTCGGCGATATGGATTTCAAGGTCGCCGGAACCTCCGAAGGCGTCACCTCGCTTCAGATGGACATCAAGATCACCGGCATTACGACGGAAATCATGAAAGTCGCACTGGAGCAGGCCCAGCAAGGCCGGATGCATATTCTCGGCGAGATGACCCAGGCGCTCGGCTCGGCGCGTGACCAGGTTGGCGAGCATGCGCCGCGCATCGAAACCATCTCTATTCCGGTCGATAAGATTCGTGAAGTCATCGGCTCCGGCGGTTCCGTCATTCGCGGTATCGTTGAGGAGACCGGCGCGAAAATCGACATTAACGATGACGGTACGGTCAAGGTTGCCGCCGCTAATTCGCAATCGATCGAAGCCGCGCTTGAGCGGATTAAATCCATCGCGATGGACCCCGAGCCCGGCCAGGTCTATAAAGGCAAGGTGGTCAAGATCGTCGAGTTCGGCGCATTCGTGAACTTCTTCGGCTCCCGTGACGGGCTGGTGCATATCTCACAGCTTGCGAATGAGCGGGTCAAAAACGTCAAGGATGTCCTCAAGGACGGCCAGGACGTTTACGTCAAGCTTCTTGGCTTCGACGACCGTGGTAAGGTCCGTTTGTCCATGAAGGTCGTCGATCAGGAAACAGGCGAAGAGATCAAAGAGCCCGAGCCCGAAGCGGCCGCGGGCTAAAAGCAAAAGCGCCGTATTTGCATTCTTTGCGGGATCCGGAACACCGGCTCCCGCACTGCATTTCCGATTACCAAAAAGCTGTAGATAGCTGCCGCTTTGGTCCCCCCCTCACCTTGCTCTTTTTTGCGAACAAGAGAAGGCTCGGCAATAAGAGCAAGGGAGATTTGAATGATAACGTGGCTCATGGGAGCTTGGCTCCTTTATCACATTGTCGCGGGGATGCATTTTTACGGCACGGACACGGCCACGCCGTCGAGCCTGGAAGCCTTGATGCATGAAGGCATTGCCGTGCTCGATCTTGGCAGCCTGCTTGGCACAACCGGTCCGACCTTCATCATTACCTATGGCGCGATTATCACTTTCGCGATCCTGATCGCACTTTATTGCGAAATGAGCCGCATTGTGCGCTACGGGCTGGAGAAGAATTTCAGCCGCAGCCAGAACGACCTTTACGGCTCGATCCTGCTGCTGGTCATTACGAGCGTGGAGCTGTTCTTCGTGCCGCTTGCCTGGACATCGGTCTTCATCATCCTGTTCTTTGCAAGCATCATGGATGTGCTGATCCATGTGCGCTATCTGCACTATTTCGTCCGGCCGGGGCGGGCTTAGAGCATCGGACCGAAAAGTGGACGCCACTTTTCGGATAAATCTGATGCGCAAACAAATAGATGAGAAGCGGCCAGGTGATGCGAATTAAATATCCGCCGATCTAAGCCGGCATTCTCGAAGCATCGAGCTGAAAAGCCTGGCTCCGCGAAGTTCGAGCGTAAAGCGATCTTTCGGAATAGATTCGAAGCCGAGGGCTGGGGCGTGTAACTGCGTCCCGGCCCGATTCCCCCCTGATCCCTGCGCTTGCTTTTTTCTCTCCCGCTTCAAAAATTCGTCTATTCTCGTTTATTCTGAGCCGCTTAGCGTGGTCAGGGCTGAATCCCTTATGCGGCATGGATAGATTGGAAAGCTTTTGAGATGAAACTAACAGATGAAGAATGCGCCATGCTGGCCGGTGAAATGGGCGAGGCCAAAAAATGGGCGATCGATCATCAGGTCAAGGTTGGCGAGATGTTCGATGCGGCAGATCTGGTCCCGGTCAGTCAGGCCCACATGATGGCCGATCCCGAGGCACTTGGCGATGCCGGCGTCTCGCTGCTGGAAAAACTGGCCGCTTACGGGGACAAGGTCTCCGTTCCGACGATCACGGACCCACGTGGCGTCGATCTCAACTATTACCACCCGCTCGGCCAGACCGAGGAGATGGCCGATCTCGACCGGCGCACCATCGCCGCCTGCACGCGCATGGGGCTGCTGATGACCAATACTTGCGTGAATTATCAGACGATCATGGCGCCGGTTCTCGGAGAGCATGTAGCTTTTGGAGATACCGGCGTCGTGATCTACTCAAACTCGGCCTGCGGTGCACGGACGAATTTCGAGGGCGGCCCATCCGCGCTAGCAGCGGGGCTGACCGGCCGGACGCCGCGCTATGGCCTGCATTTGGACCAGAACCGACGGGCCACGCGGCGCTTTCGCGTCAGCGAACAGCCGGGCGATCTGATGGAGTGGGGCCTTCTCGGTGCAGTGGCGGGCAGGAAAGCTGGGTCTTATTGGGAAGTCCCAGCGATCGAAGGGCTTGAGATTACGCCGACATCGGATCAAATGAAACACCTCGGCGCGGCCATGGCAAGCTTTGGATCGACCCCGCTTTTCCATCTGATCGGCATCACGCCAGAGGCGCAGCGGCCGGAAGATGTCGGTACGGATCAGCTGTCGCCGGAGACGCTCACCAAAGATGACATGGATGCGATACGCTCGCAATTTGGCGGCAAGGGTGACAAATTGGACGTCGTCGTCTTTGCAGCGCCTCAGCTCTCCGTCGTCGAAATGCAGCAGGTTGCAGAGCTTTGTCATGGAAAGACCATGACCGTTCCGCTCATCGTCTGCACCTCGCCGCAAGTCTATGGCGATGCAAGCCGGATGGGCCTTGTCGAGATGATCGAAAACTCCGGCGGAAAAGTCCTTGAGGGAACTTGCTTTTATAATCAGTTCGCCAAGGAAATCGGTGAGGCGAATGGCTGGAAGCGGCTGCTTTCGAATTCGGCAAAGATTGTGAATATTCTGGGCGGTTATGGTTATGAACCGGCGCTGGCAACGATGGAGCGATGTATCGCATCCGCAGTTGCCGGGGAGATCGTATAATGACGGAGCTCAAATGTCATAAAGGTATCGGTGTACGGATTGAAGGCGAAGCGCTTGTTGCGAAAGATAATTTTTCGGCGCGATATGATCTCGACCGATTGAAGGGCGTCTTTTCGCGGCCAGGCCATCAACTGGCAGGCCAGAGCTATAAGAATAAAATCCTTGTACTGAACACAGCAAAGGGCGGCGTCGCGTCTGCCTGGATGCTGTATGAGATGAAAATGCGCGACATCTGCCCGGCGGCAATCCTGTTCAATCGGGCGAACACAATTCTGGCTCAAGGTGCAGCGCTTGCGGACCTTCCAATGTGCGACCGTTTCGTGGATGGCGATATTACCGACCTGATCAGGACGGGCGATCGTCTCATCGTCGATCCGGCGGCCGGTCTCGTCACGATTGCGCCGCGTGCATGATCTAAATCTGGTGCAGCTTGCTTCGGGCTCTCCGTTCAATAAACCGCATCACGTCTTACGCAACTCCAACTTGCTGACGGGCGTCACATGCGCGCAGACCGTGGACTTGCCGATCGAGCCTCAGGCACAGTATTGATACGATTATCCAACCGCGACCGGAGTTCGTTCATGAGCCATAGCCACAAACCGACGCGCCTTATCAGCCGGAGACATATTTTGCGCGGCGGCGTCTCGCTCGGGGCGGCAGCGGCGTTTGGCAGTGCGATCTGGGCGCAAAGCCCGCAGTTGACCGCCGAAATCGCCAAGGCAGCGCAGAGCTGGCTGGCAACACTCAGCGATGCCGAACGATCCGAGGCGCAACGCGACTGGAGCGATGCCCGCGAGGATTGGCATTACATCCCGCGCAACCGGCCGGGGCTGACGCTCGGCGAAATGAACGACAAACAAAGCGATGCCGCATGGGATTTGTTCGGCACGCTCCTGAGCGCAAACGGCATTGAACGGCTGCGCGGCGCCGTGAAAGTGGAGCGCGTCCTTGGCGAGTTGACCGGAAATTTGCGCTTTCGCGATCCCGGAAATTACGCGCTCGTCGTATTTGGAGACCCTGCGAACGCAAATCCATGGGCCTGGCGCTTCGAGGGCCATCACCTCTCCATCAATGTGGTGAT
>CAZMAC010000279.1:0-4726 GCA_964564085.1 uncultured Hyphomicrobiaceae bacterium | reverse complement strand
AAACGCTGAAGTTTTTCGAATGCCGAAATTGTGAGCGCCGCTTTGTCAAGATTGAGCCGCTCTGTTTCAGCGCGTGCTTCCCGGATTGTTTCCCACAGCTCGGCCCAATCCGCAAGGTTATCCGGCTCCATAAGCGATAGAAAACGAGGGAGCCTTGGAAAGCGCTGTTTTGTATCGGAGCCCGTTGACCGGGCCCGAACACCGTCGGCTAGGATATCCTCCAAGAGGTCAAAGGCCATGTCATGAGCAAGGCCATCGCGCGCCGATGTGAGTGACAAAAGCTTATGGAGGGCCTGCCGGTCGAGCGTGGGAAGACTTTCCAGCAACGTGAAAATGGCTTTGAACAATGTCAGTCCGCCGCCTTCGAGGAGTTGAAGTGCGCGGCGGGTACTGCCCATGCTGAGTGGCAAAAGCGTATCGAGCTGATTGTCGGCTGGAGACGCATGGCCGGCTGACTGGCAAGCAGCGAGCACGGCTTTTTTCAGGTCGTCCGGCCCGAGAGGTTCCAGCCGGATTATGCGACATCGCGACCGGATCGTTGGCAGAAGACGTCCCGGAGAGGATGAGATCAGGAGGAAAACTGTCCGGGCCGGCGGTTCTTCCAAGGATTTCAGAAGGGCGTTGGCGGAATTCGGGTTCAGATCGTCCGCGCTGTCGACAATGATAACGCGCCAGGGGGTGACGGATGTGCGTTGCAGAAAGTGGCGAAGTGCGCGTATGTCGTCGATGGCGATGCTTTGGCGAAACCTTTTGTTTTGCGCATCCCATGCCCGCCGAATGACCAAAAGTCCTGGATGCGACATATTTTTGACCTGCCTATAGGTCTTGTTGTCCTTCGGTATGCTCAATGATGGTACGGCGGGCGGCAGGTCATGATCTTGCGCTAAAAGAAAACGTGCGCCGCGATAGGCGAATGTTGCTTTGCCAATCCCATGTTCGCCGGCAATGAGCCAGGCATGGTGCAAACGATGTGAGCCGACAGCCTCGGTAAATATGGTTTCGGCGTTTGCGTGACCTAAGACCACATCCGTTTCGCGAGGATGGGGCCATGATTTAAGACGATCCGCCTCGGGCGGCGTTTCGGTCTCGCTATCAATGACACGCGCTCTAGCCATCTCTGTTAGAGATTTAGCCGTTGTGTGACCACCGACCAAATCGTTTCCGCGACGGACTGAACGGGACGGTTTGCATCGATAATTGCGCAGCGCCATGGCTCCGATTCTGCGATTTGCAGAAACTCCTGGCGCAAATTCTGATGAAACCGCAAATCCATGCTTTCAAACCTGTCCACCTGCTGATCTATAGATTCCGCGCGTTCGGCAACGCGCTTTAAACCTTCTTCCGGCGGCAGATCGAGGATCAGCGTGAGATCGGGCTGGGTCGAGCCGACAACGATTCGCTCCAGCGCATCAAGCGCCGCCATTGGTACGCCCCCTGCGGCACCTTGATAAGCGCGCGTGGAATCCTGAAAACGGTCGCAAATCACCCAGCTTCCGCGCACCAGAGCTGGCCGTATCGTGAGCTCAAGATGCGAATCGCGCGCAACATAAAAAAGCAATGCCTCTCCCATAGGACCGAAACGCTTGGCCTGACCTGAAAGCAGCACAGCGCGGATGGCTTCGGCTCTTGGCGATCCTCCCGGCTCGCGGGTCAACACCACATCGACGCCAAGAGCGGCAAGCTTATCCCGCAGCATCTGGGCTTGCGTGCTCTTACCCGCACCTTCCCCGCCTTCTAGCGTAATGAATTTGCCTCTTGCCATTGCTCTTATCCGAAAGCCAGCGAAGAGAAAACGACGCCGGATATAAATTCCACTTGATCAGCTATCGTATAATCAATCGTCGTTACCTGCTCCGCGATGAATCAGCCACCCGAAGGCCAGGCTGAGCGCTGAGTCGAAGCCCTGCCGGATAATGCCTGCCCTCTCGATCGACTCGGCGGCATAAAGGGGCGCAGACGACTCTATACTCCCCTCACCTTTGACACGCAGCTCACCAATCGGGTCGCCTTCTTTAATGGGCGTAATCACCGGACCATTATAAACAATTTTGCCGCGAAGCCGCTGCTGCTTTACGTTCGTTGGCAGCAAAACACGTAAATCGCCATCTCCACGCAGCTTGACGTAACGCTTCTCGCCGCCCCAGACCAGCGCTTCGCCTACAGTTTCGTCGGCGTTAAACAGCGTGAACTTGCTGAAATTCCGAAATCCCCATTCAAGAAGCCGGATCGCTTCTCGCTTTCGTTTGCTCGCAGTCTTCAGACCGTTGATGACGACAACCAGGCGCCTGCCATCGCGAACAGCCGAGCCCGCCAAACCATAGCCCGACTCGGAAGTGTAACCTGTTTTAAGGCCATCCGCTTCGATGTTGGCCCTAATAAGCGGGTTACGATTATAAAACTTATGCTTACGGTACGGGAAGAGGACTTGCTGAAAATAGGGATAATATTTGGGATAGTTCCGGATGATATAAATGGAAAGCTTGGCTAATTCGCGGGGCGTCATCAATTGTTTTGGATTTGGTAGTCCCGTGGAATTGCCGAAAGTCGATTTCTCTAACCCTATCTGCTTTGCATAATCAGTCATCTTTTGAGCAAAGGCGTCTTCCGAACCTGCTAATCCCTCAGCCAGGATGATGCAGGCGTCGTTGCCTGACTGGATGATGATCCCTTTGAGCAAATCCTCAACGGTTATCTGCGAATTGATTGGAGCGAACATCGCCGCTGTTCCGGAAGGTGCACCGCCTGTTCGCCAGGCATTTTCGCTGACGGTGAACTCTGTTTGTAAGGTGATCTCACCCTTCTCGAGCGCATCAAAGGCAACGGCAAGCGTCATGAGCTTGCTCATGCTCGCAGGCTGCATCAACGTATCGGCATTTTTTTCGAAAAGAACAGTTTCTGTTTCAACGTCGATCAGAAAAGCATATTCGGCTTCGACATCGATTTGAGCAAACGCCCAATTGTGAAAGACACATATTGAAAGCAGAATACCAAAGGCCAAAGACGTGTAACGCTTTACCAGCATCATCAAAACCAACTGCCGCGATTGGATTGGGGAGAATATTCGTGGCACTATCGGCTGCGCGACGAAAAAAATCAATGCCGCAAATCCTGGCAGATAGTCATGCGTTGAGGCGAGACACGTCTTCGTTATCCATTGACGGCATCTTCGACGCGGGCGCCGGTCAAGCCGGCCCTGCGAATGCGCTCCGCCACCCTTTGCGCCGCTTCGGTGTATAGGAAGGGGCCGAGCCGAACCCGATGAACGGCACGGTTGCCGATTTCCACTGAGTCGACCGACGCCGGCGCTACCTCCACAAGGACTTTCGCGAGCCGTTCCGCAAGCAACTTCTTATGAAACAGTCCCGCTTCAATGTAATATCCGGATGGATGAGGCGCTGCGTTTCCATGCTGCGAAGATGCTGAAGATATGGATTTCGGCGAAACGGCGGTTTTCTTCGGACGCGCTGAAACGTATTTTGGGTGCTTAGGGTTTTGGCGGTCGCTTGGCGTCGGGCTCGCTTGCATGAGCTGAATATTGTGAGAAGCGAGGCGCTCTTTTTTTAAACTTATTGAGCGTGAAACCGGTAACGGCAAGATAGACGGGGCAGTGTCGTTCGCAGGCCTCTTTACTTATGGCGGCTCAGTCGGAAGCGTGGCTGATTTGCGAGATCTCGTAACGGAATAGCGATAGGTCGAAGATGCCTTGCGGTAACGCATCGCCTTGGCTGGCGATCTCGCATACGCTACGCGCGGACCAGCCCATGGCTGGCGTGCAAGAACGGCACGTTCATGGCTGTCATCTCCACTGAGAGGTGCGCGGCCGACATATTGAACGCGAACGGGCGCGGTTCCTGCTCCGCGCATCTGCAACAACGAGGCAACCGCCCAGGACAAATCGATAATTCTGTTACGGGCGTAAGGCCCTCGATCATTGACACGGACGGTCAGCGAGCGGCCATTCCGGAGATTGGTAACTCTGACATAGGATGGAAGCGGCAAAGTTGGATGTGCCGCTGTGAGAGCTTCCATATCGTAAATTTCACCATTGGCGGTGCGTCTGCCGTGGAAAAGCTCGCCATACCAGGATGCGACGCCTTTCTCATCGTAACGACGGACCTCTCTGGGTCTGTAGACTTTGCCATTGATGCGATAAGGGGATCCGACCTTGTAACGCCCGCCACCTTTCGGTACCGGATCTCCAAGGGCAACAATTCGAGGGCTTAGCTTTGTACTTTCGTCGCGCGCGAGCTGATTGCCCGACCATCGTAAATCGCAGCCTGAAAGAACAAGGATTGGCGAGATCAGCAGCAGAAAATATGTAAGGATTTGATGGCCAACACGCCTGCTAGAGCAACGCGCGTTTAAGTGAACGCCGGTTGATCTAGTCTGCCACGGCAATACCCATCGATGGTCGGACACGATACAAACCCATCAAAGATGTACCGCCGAGAGAATTGGCGGAACGAATACCGAAAAGAAATTGCAGATTAAAATTTCTGTCTGGGCAGACCGTACGCCGCAAAAATTGGGATTTGATTAACCAATTATTTCGAATGCGTCGTTTTGGGAAATCACCGCCATTTAGAATGTGCAAGGGCTTAGTTAAGAGGAACCCCGACGGCCTTAAGAAAAGGACTCCTTCCGCGAGGGAAGGAGTACAGGTCGGACTTTTCTAGAGCATTTTCAAGCGAAGTGGATACCGGTTCGCGTGAAGAAAATGCGCCAA
>CAZMAC010000278.1:0-4732 GCA_964564085.1 uncultured Hyphomicrobiaceae bacterium | reverse complement strand
CGCGAAGGGATGGGTCCGGCCATAGCCGCGCTGGGTGGAATAGCCGAGCGCAAGCAGAAAGCCCTCATCGCCCCGCGCCAGCGCTTGAAGCCTCAGATCACGGCTGGCGGGAAATTCAAGCGCGCCGCGCGTCAGATCGGCAACATCCGCTTCGGGCGCAGGCGGCTCGGTCTCCTCGATCAGCCCCTCCCGGTTCAAAAGCTTCGTTACGTGCGGCGCGCCTTCATCTTCTCCGGGTATGGCGCGATCCGGCGTGGGCGGCTTGCTTTCTTTGGCAAGCGCGGGATCGAGCAGGCGGTGCGTATAATCGAAGGTCGGGCCAAGCACCTGCCCGCCAGGCAAATCTTTGAATGTTGCGGAAATCCGGCGGCGGATCGTCATTGCGCCGGTATTGGCAGGCTTGGCATAGCCGAAACGGGGTAGCGTCGTACGGTAGGCGCGGGCGAGAAAGATCGCCTCGATGAGATCGCCGCGCGCCTGTTTGATCGCAAGGGCGGCCAGATCCGGGTCGTAGAGTGAGCTTTCGCACATGACGCGGTTGACGGCGAGGGCGAGCTGTTCGCGGATTTGCTCCGCCGTCAGCTCCGGCACGGAAGGATCGCCGCGCCGTTCTTTCGCAAGCAGTTTGTGCGCCGCCTCAATCGCCGCTTCCCCGCCTTTGACCGCCACATACATCAGCGCGTCTCCAAAATTTGTGTGCTGCGCGGAAGTGCGGCGATGCGGTCTCCGGCCGTGAAGATCAGATCGACGCCAAGCGGAAAGCGCGCGCGGTTATCTTGCAATTGCTGTATGAAATCCTCCGGCAAGGGCGCGGCTCTAAAGGCGATTTCGCCTTGAATACCCGGCCCGGCAAGCCGCCAGCCTTCGCTGCTCAGCGACGCCGTTTGAAAGACCAGGGTCGTCGACCGGTCAGGATAGTCCGGCGTCCCGTGAGCGAAGGCCGACAGGGGCGGTGCCCGGTTCGGCTCAGCAATAACAGCAAAGCTTGCCTCCTCCGGCGTTGCGGCAAACTTTGCGCCGGTATGGAAACGAAGAAAATCGGTAGCGGCCCGATCGGAAGAAAGCGCTGCATCCAGCCAGATCGGGGTCTCAAAATCGGCGAGCGCGATCAGAATCGCAGCGGAGGCGGCACCCAGCGGGTCAGGCGCGTCAAACCCGGCCTCCAGCGTACCAATCCGTCCCGGCCGCGCCATCGCCTCCATGACGGCACGGAAAACCGTTTGGGCTTCATGCGGTGCATCTTGAAAGGCGGGTTTGATCGCGGCCTCGTTCATGCCCTAATCCTCGCCGCGCACAAGGGTGAAGAAGTTGACGCGCGTTGCGGCGGTTTCCTCGCTCGCCTTGCGCTCTTCGGCGGCGCGCCGCCTTTCGACCGGCTCGATCAGCGCAGTCGTCAGCGTCTCCCGCCAGGTCTCGTCCTGCCCCAAAGCATCGATAATTGCGGCCAGCCGGGCTTTTCGCGGCGTGCGCCCCAGAAGATACGAGTAGCCGAGCGTGCCATTGCGCAGACGCACGACGGCGCGGGTGACCGTGGCCTCACCGACATTGAACACGGCCCCGTCGCCGCCAATGCGTCCCCGAAGCATGACAAGCCCTGCTTCGGGAGCGCGAACGTCTTCGGCTTCCGCATCGCAGCCGCCGCTTGCCACGACTCGCTCAAGCTCGGCTTCGCTTGCCTGCGCGCAAATTTTCATGAGCTCCTGCCGCGCGGGCACGGAGCTATCGTCATTATTCATTCGGGACATCGTCTTCCAGTGAACTGGTCTAATTAAGCCCGTTGACGGTTTGATGACAACGGATTTGCCAAAGACTTAAAGATAGGATGTAAGGTTTTCGCAAGATGACACCGCTGCTTTTCCTTTCGAAATATGATGGCTAATCAGCGATCTCTGCAATAAGGCGGAAAGCGGGGAAATCTCGGTCCGCTTAGCTGTTTTTGCCTGTCTCATTCATGCCGCTTCGCTCTGCTATCCGTTCAGCGAGATGTTTCAAAGGAACACTTCGCGGCCTTGTATCAAAGGTCCCAATGAAAATGAGAGGGTGTCGCCATGATGCCTTACGGTGCTTTTCGGTTTGCATTCTGCGCTCTGGCCGCCGGCGTCTTGGCAAGCTGCGCCAGCAGCTCGCAAGGGCCGAAGATTTCGACTGTCGAGAAGAGCTTTCTGGGCGGTGTCGGCAGCTACGACAAGAACAAGGATAATGTTGTAACCTGCCAAGAGTGGCAGGCCGCCGCAGCAAGTCTGTTCAGCCGTGCCGGAAAAGGCGCAGACGTTCTGACTGAAGCCAACTACAGGGAGCTGGCTTTGATCGACAGAACTTATGCGGTGACATCCTTCAAATATTTCGACGCGAATTCGGATGGGAAAATCGACCGCGCTGAATTTGTCCAGCGTCCCAACCCGGCTTTCACCTATGCCGATAAAGACAAGGATTGCCGCTTGACGGATCTTGAGCTGAAAACCGCGCGCAATATCGCCGCTGCGCCAGCCCAGACATCACCGTCTCGGCGCGGACCGGTCACCAGCTCACCCGTTCAAAACGCACAGCGCCCGGGCAGCCGGTATTAATACAATTTGCAAGAAACAGAGTCTGGATTTGCGATAATTCGAGTCCGGCCAAGCGCCGGAAAAATCGGTTTCCTCGAAAAGGAAAAAACGAACTCTTTTTGCCCTAAGCGGCGCTCTCCGCCTGGCGGCGGTCCCGCAGCTCGGTGTAACGGTCAATTTCTTCATCGATGATCTTGGTCACGAGGTCGGTCAGTTCGGCACCGCCACCGATTGCGGGAAGAAGATCGTCGCGCAAATTCTGCAGGAGAGAGATGGTCCGGCTTTCCTGGAAGATACCGACATCGCTGATCAGGGGCATGATGAAATCGATCAGCATTTCATCGAGCGAATTTTCGGGCGCGCTCGTGTCAATGGTCTGTGCGATCAGATCTTCAAAACTCTCCGTACCCTCGACCTTGTTGGCACCGGAGTTGTCGCGCAGCCGATGCAGGATAACATCGAGCCGTTCGCCTTCGATTCGTGTCTTCATGCGCTGGCCCTAGCACAATTGCGTTGCCGACATGCATCTTGGCATTAATCGTATGTCAGCACCATTTTCTTATCATTCTTCCGCAATACGAGCTGAGCTTCGCCAATGTCTTCGAGAACCCAGCCGCTCTCCAGGATCGCATTCTCATAATAATGCGTTCCACTGGCGGTGATGATGTAAGGCTTATCGCCATAATATACGGCTTGCAATCTGAAGGCTGGTGCGAATTTGCTTGCTTCGTCCGTTGAAACATTCGCGATAAGCATCGGTTTCATACCGTAGGTTTTATCGTACCAGCGCTGGATCGAAGTCCATGTCTCCAGTCCAGCCTCATTCAACGTCCCCTCAGCTGAAATACGCCCATTTGAGGGGGTGACTTTGATGGTCTCGATGCCTGCGCCGGCCAATTGAGCCCGAAGCTGCTTGGCGGCCTCGGCGGCCACACCTGTTTCATCCGGTTCTTGGACAGTTGCGGAGTCGGTCGAAGAGGTCGCCAGCGCATATTGCGACGGGGCATCAGCGATCAGCCCGTTTCCTGAAGCCCGGGTGATAAGAACAACAACAAAAAGACACGCCGCAACACCGCCCGCCATTTTCAGAGGATGGTCAGTCAGGCGGGACAAAAATGGAGCGATAGCCATTTTTTCCTGCGAACGCGATAGGCAGAGTACGGCCCCGCCCAATTCGATTTCAGCCGGCAGACGCAGACGCACGCCATGGCCCATCGTGATCGTTTCGCCATCGACGCTAAAGTCGCCGCTGATGGCTTCGGCCTGGATGATATTGCCGCTAATGCGAATGATCGCATGGTTAGGCTGCACGTCGGCATCGCGTAAAATGATGTCGGATTCAGCGGTTGAGCCGATTTTATATTCGCCGCTCTCGAGCGGCAAATGAACTCCGCTATGCAAGCCGCGCGTAATTTGAAGCTGTGCGTAGTTGTTAGATGAAAGACTTTGTGACGTCATTCCTGCTCACTTGACCGAACGCACTCTGGGGCAGTCAGGGATTGAAAGCGGATGCGGCGCCACATCCCTGCGGCGCCGCCCCTTTGGCAATTAGCCAAGTCTCGAACCTTTAGCAATGCTGTCACCAGCCTTCAACGGGTTTGAATCCGTCGTAAACTGGATCTGCTTTGCAAGCATCTCTTCGAGAGAAGCGATAGCGCGGTCGATAGCACCATCAAGACTACTGGTCGTCGTACTTCCCGTGCCGACAGCAGGTGTAGTCATGTAACGTCTCCTGTAGGCTAATATTTATGACTCTGCGTATAGTCATTTGAGGTCCTGCCAAAACTGCGAACGCGTCGCAGCCCATACCGGCGCCTCGCGGACATCATGGTCGTTTGCAGTTTCCCTGTCAATTAAGGATAAGTAGTTGACAAAAAAATTCTTAGGCAGGATCATAATAATAGGAAGATAATAGGAGTTTGGAATTTGAGAAATGCTAAGGAGTGTTGTCAAAGCTTCATTAATTTTCAAATAATTTATGACCGATTTGTGGCTACATAGCCGAAAAATTTTCCAATAATATTGACGGTTCAGATTTTGTGTTTGCGAGACGAAATAAAAAATGCTTTTAAGACTTACACTTGTGTGAAGCTTCGAGCATAGGTTAATGAGTGTACATAAAAGCTTAGAACAGCGATGACACAACGCTTTGCGATAGGCTGGATGATTATGGGCATCTTCGTGCT
>CAZMAC010000277.1:0-4744 GCA_964564085.1 uncultured Hyphomicrobiaceae bacterium | reverse complement strand
GCACTCTGGGGCCCACGGAGCGATGCTTGCTGATCGCGACCAGACAAGCGTCGCTTAAGTGGGCAAACGCGCCGGACGGATGTCCGGTGCAAAGCAAAAAATAGAGCAGGATGTCGACTCTGATTAAACGCATCCTGCTCTAATTCGGCAACCGGTGCGGTCCCTTAGCCAAGTCGCCGCTCGCAGTCGCAACCGGTCAACCCGCCATATGTGCTTTCGCCATGCCCTCTTGCAATCATGCAATGAGACCTGGGTATAATGGGGAAGGTCTTGTCTGGGATGCCTCTTTTATGGAAAAGCGAAAGATTTTCGGCACGCCATTGCTTATGTTTAGCGACTGATATGGACACGAGTTACGGAAAGGCAGGAGCATGCGCTTCGCCGCCAAAGAAAAGGCCGGGTTTTTATGAGGACGAGACGCGCCTTCCTGAAAACGATGTTGACCAGTATCGCGTCTCTCAGCGGAGCCATTAGCCTCCAGCCCTGGGCAGTGAGCCGCGCTGAAAACACAATCGCCTCGCCAGCATGGACGTTTGAAGGCGTAACCGGTCCGGAGCATTGGAGCGAATTGTCCCCGGATTATTCAGTCTGCCAGTTCGGCGTCGAGCAAAGCCCGATCGATCTGATTGACGCAAAAAAAATGAGTGCAGGAGATGCGTTGACTTTCGATTATCGGCCCGTTACCGCGCAGATCCGGCGTAAGGCATGGACCGTGGAGATTGTTTTTGAACGCAATTGCGCAATTGCCATCGATGAAACGTGGTACAGGCTTGAACATGCTCATTTTCGGCATCCGAGTGAGCATCTCTTGTCGGGCCGCGCGCTTGAGATGGAGCTGCAATTGACCCATCGGGCTGAAAACGGAGCGATCGCAATGATCAGCGTTTTTATTCGCCAGGGTCAGAAACACGAAATTCTTGACGACATTCTTGCTAACGTTCCGGCAAGTGCCTTACAGAAAAGTCCTATCGTGGCAGTTGATCCGTCTGAGCTGCTTCCCCGTCCGCAACAGGGTCAAGTTTACCAGGCATTCTACCGTTATAAAGGGTCTTTGACGTTTCCGCCTTGTATAGAAGGTGTTCTTTGGAATGTCTTTAAAATCCCGATCGAAGCCTCCGCGAAGCAGATCCGTGACTTGGCCGCCCTTTTTCCTGCCAATGCCCGCCCTGCCAACAAAATCAATGAGCGTATCTTGCTTGAATATAGCGAGTAGCGCGCGCGCAGTTATCGATAGGAGAGGGTGTTGCTCCGAACCCCAACTCTTCTCTACTGTTTCACCGCAGCACCGCCATTGCTCGCGCGGGCGTAGCTTTCGCCCTTATTCCCAAAATCGTCGCCATCATCCGATTTCGCCTTCCGTATTCGTCTGCGGCGGCGCGGCTTTTGCCGAGGCAGTGCGATGCCTTCGGAGGACGAAAATTGCCTGACCATTGCATCCTTGAACCAATCATCACGGAAATTGATGTCGGTCTGACGGTACGGAATCTCGATCGAGGCCGCGCGGAAGGCTTCAACGATTTCAATACGCAAATCCGTACGCAAACCCAGTGATTTCGTGATGTCGTAAGTATAGGCATAGAGCGTGAATTCCAACGCGTCGGCACCGAACTCACCGAAATAAACGAAAGGTTCTGGCGTTTTCATGATCAACGGATTGGCTTTGGCGACACCAATAAGAATATCTTTGACCTGGCGTGGATCGCTACCATAGTGAACACCGACCACGATCGAAACGCGGCCACTATAATTGTGCAACGTCCAGTTCTTGACCTTTTCGGAGATGAAGTAAGAGTTTGGGATCAGGACATTGGCGCGGTCGAAGGTTTCGATTTCCGTCGCACGGACGCTGATTTTTTTTACAAAGCCTTCCTCTTCGCCGACGACAACCCAGTCGCCAACCTTGATCGGCCGCTCGGCAAGCAAGATCAGCCCCGAGACGAAATTATTAACGACGCTCTGCAAGCCGAGACCAATACCGACAGACAAGGCGCCAGCCACGAGCGCAACATTGGACAGATCAAGACCTGTATATGAGATCGCCAAAAGCGCGGCGATCACGATACCGACATAGCCGACGGCGGTCCTGATCGAGTGGCGCGCACCTCCGGAGAAACCCGCTGTCTCAAGGACGCGGCTATCCAACCAGCTTTGAAAGACGCGCGCCAGAACATAACCGATAATGAAGACCGCAATAGAGGCGAGAATCGCTGCAAGCGAGATCTCGATCTGCCCGACCCTGAAGCCGAACAGCAGGCTTGAGCCCCATTCGGAGATGTCTTTCTGATCGAAGCCCCATTGCAGGAGAATGAGAGGCACGACACAGAGCAAAGTGCCGAATTTCAGAAGTAGGGTGACGGGGACCGAAAGTTGCTCGCGGCGCCGCTGGTCGAAACCGGCCTTGTCCTTCAGCCATTCGCCAAGCCTGGTGGTTTCATCGGCCATGCTCTCGCCGACGGCATCGACCCAGGCCATCACAAGATAAAATATCGCGACGATAGTGCCGGTCACGATGAGCTGGGTCGAAATGAAGCGTGCAAGTCCGATATAACCGGCGAGCGATGTCAGCAAGACAATTATGGCAACCGCCCATAGTGGCCATCGCAACTTGCTGACCCATTTGAACTCCGGCGCATCGTCAGACACTGGCTGTATTTTGCGCGGCGTTAACAGGATGGCGATAACGAGTCCGGTGATAACGATGCTGGAGATCAGGCTTTGCGCCACGGTGAGCGTAAAGGGCGCGTTTGCCGCATAGCGGATCGTATCAAGGAACAAGGTCAAGCTGTAAACGGTTGCGAGCGCGACAACCAGCCAGCGGACACGGGTGGCAGCGGCATTGTCGATCGGCAGCAGCCGCCAATGCGTGCGGTTTGGCGCGAGAACGGTCACAATCAACGCGCATACCGCTGTCACGATCAGCAGGGACCGCATTGCGGACAAAGCGATCAGCTCAATGTTTTCCGGCATGAGCTGCTGATAGCGGAAGCTATAGAACAAAAACATCGAAGGCGCCGCATAGGGCAGGATACGCAGGAAAATAACCCAGATCGCAGAGTTTGAGCGTTGCCAGAAAGGCGGCTCGCCAGGTTTTTTCCACTTGCGGAAATGCCTGACACCGCGGGCAGACGCATAGAACGAGAGCGCGGCAATGACGATAGCTAGAATGATAAGCTGGATTGCATCCCAGCGGCGGTCCAGATGCTCCCACCAGGCAGAAATACTTTGCCAGGTTTTCCCCAGGGCAAAAGTCAACTGGCTGCCGACATTTTGCCAGGTGTAGGGGCTGTAAGTCTCTGGAACGCGCTCGAATAAGCGCTCAGCGAATTTGCGCCGGCGGATCTCTTGAATTCGGCTCGTAAGCTGGTTGGACCGGAGCTTGGTGGACTCTGCGATATTGCCAACGGCAGTGAGGCTGCCGAAGACTTTGTTCAGCTCGCCGCGCTGCGCCGCAACAGGCTCCGTTTCGCCCGCTTCTGGAACGGGCCCCAGATTATCGACCTGTGCTTTGGCCTCATCAATTTTTGGTTTCAACGTCTCCAAAAATTTGTCGATCTCGGCTCGTATCGCCTGAAGCCGGTCGCGGGACTGGTCGAGCAGGTTGTAAGAGATGACATCGGCATTTAGCGACTCTTCAATACGGTCCAGATCGTTGCTCCAGCCCTGCAGGAGAGGGGCTGCTTCGATACCGGTTGCGCGGTCAACAATCGAGAAGTCCGGCGGCGTGGGCTTTGCAGCCTCAACATTGCCGTTCGCAGCAGCGTTTGCGCTGCCTTGCGCTGGCGCGGCGTTTTGCGCCGGGGCACTCCCGCCTTGCTGGGCCGGTTTCGGTGCCGTGTCCTGAACGGTCTCAGCCTGCTGACTGGCACTGGGAGGCGCAAGCTGGATTTGTGCAGTAGCATGTGTGAGCTGTGCACCGAGCGCCAAAGGCAATAGCCAGAGGATACGGGCGAAGGGAACGCGTCTTGTTGAGCTGTATTCCATTTCGTCTTTCACGGCTGCAATGAAACTGGGCGAAGCGCCAAATAGGCTTGAAGAACAGGATTAATTTGTCTTGTTTAACATAAAATTTTCAAACAATTTTATGACGAAGCTGCGGCGGGCAAACGATCCCACTCGACCTCAGCGCCAAATGTCAGCTTTTCATTGCCGCTCATATGATCCTTGAACGGATACTGCGCCAGCTCGCTAAATTGCCTTTATTACCCCTTTTTACCATTTCAGCACACGATTCGCAGCAGGCGACAATGAGGCCCTGTTGATGACTTCGATCATTGTTTCTTGGCCCTGCGTTTTAATTGAAGCCCTTTTGCGGCATTGAACGGCTCCGCCAACATTCATTCAGAAACGCCTCTTCAAATTATTGCGATCTTGCGGGCGCGGCGAACAAGCCGGGATAGCTGCGCGGCGGCAAAACGCAGGACTTGGCCGGTGAGCCTCGTATTATTGGCGCTTGCTATTTCCCTGCGATCAGGCGCGGAATGAAGCAAAGATGGAGGACGGGGCAGATCGTCGCGGCTCTATGCATTTCATGCGAGACAGCGCGTATTTCCAATTAGTGGCCGAGCCGTTCTCTTTCTTGGCAAGGACAACGACATAAGAATGTCCGGTAAATATGAGCTAGTGCATCGATCCAAACGGAGGCTATGCCGGAGTTTGGTAAAATTGATGCATAAATAAAGAGCTAGATCAACCGATAGCGGTTGAACGTGGTCAAGTTGATCTATTTCAAAAAGTTAGCGCAACT
>CAZMAC010000276.1:0-4766 GCA_964564085.1 uncultured Hyphomicrobiaceae bacterium | reverse complement strand
CGAAGACCTTGCCTCCGCTCTCCTGCTGGCGCGCATTCAGTGCGAGGAAATCGGCGCGGCCCATGAAAATCTCCCCGCGCAGCTCGAAAATTGCGGGGAAATCCTTAGCCTTGATCTGGTTCGGAATGCTCTTGATGGTCCGCAAATTGGCGGTGACGTTCTCCCCCTCATAGCCATCGCCCCGCGTTGCGGCAACGGCAAGCTCTCCGCCCTCATAGCGCAGGGAAATGCCGAGCCCGTCGATCTTCGGCTCAGCTGTTATCTCCAGCGGGTCTTTTTCATCGAGCCGCAGGAAACGCCGCACGCGGTCGAGGAAATCCCGGACTTCCTCCTCGTCAAACACATTACCGAGCGAGAGCATCGGAACGGCATGGCGGACCTTGGCGAATTTCTCCGAAGGCGCGGCGCCGACTTTCTGGGTCGGACTTTCCACCGTCGTTAATTCAGGAAATTCGTCCTCGATCTGAAGAAGACGCGCACGCAACGCATCATAGGCAGCGTCCGAGATGCGCGGCGCATCTTCCTGGTGATAGAGCCGGTCATGCTCGGCGATCTCAGCGGTCAGGTGGCGGTGCTCGTCGGCCGCATCTCCCGCCTTCAGCTCCGAGACCGGTTTCAGCGCATTGCTCGCCGTCTCAGCCGCCATCAGCGTTCCATCTCACGGATTTGATCGGCCATGCGCAATTAAACGTCAAACGGCACGCTGACCTCGGGCACGACGACATTATACCCTTCCATTTCCGCAAGGAATTTGGAAGGGTCGGGATCGATGATCGGAAATGTTCCGTAATGCATCGGAATGATCGTGTCGAATTTGAAAAATCTCTTACACGCCATTGCCGCCTGTTTTGCGCCCATGGTGAAGCGGTCGCCAATCGGCACACAACCAACATCGGGCTGAAACACCTCCTGAATGAGAGCCATATCGCCGAAAATCTCCGTATCGCCCATATGGTAGATCGTTTTGCCCTCGGCCTTCAAAACGATGCCGCAGGCAGCCCCAAGATAAATCGGTTTGCCATCGACAATCGTTGAGGAGGAATGAAACGCTTTTGTGAACGTGACATTGAAACCGCTTTCGGCAATCGTACCGCCCGGATTACCCGGATTGATATTCTCTATGCCTTTGCCGTTCAGATACATGGCAAGCTCGAAAACGGCAATCACCTGCGCACCGGTACGCTTGGCAATTTCCTCGGTATCGCCGACGTGATCGTCATGCCCATGCGTCAAAATGATATGCGTGCAGCCTTGGGTGGCGTAGTCCGGACTGCCTTGAAAGGTCGAATTGCCGGTAATAAACGGATCGATCAGCAACACATTGTCGCCAGTTTCGATGCGAAAGCCTGAATGGCCGAGCCAGGTCATTTTCATGGCTGTTTCCTTACTCTTGTTTCGTTCCATCTAGCAGCGCAGTATAAAGGCCAATTAGCGTGTCACAAGTGCGATTCGCCACCGAAAAAGAGCCTTCCTTGTCCAGCGCACCGACCAGAAGCCCCACAGATTTCAGTCTCGAAGCCCTTCATGCCGCCCTGCCCAGGCATGGCGCATTATTCGGGCTTGACGTCGGTACGAAGACCATCGGGGTGGCGGTCTCCGATGTGACGCGTACGGTTGCAACGGCGCTGAAAACCATCCGCCGGAAAAAATTTTCCGTCGACGCCGGCGAACTCTTGGCCTTGGCCGAACTGCGGGAGGCGGCCGGCTTCATTGTCGGACTGCCGGTCAATATGGATGGCAGCGAAGGCCCGCGCGCGCAATCCTGCCGCGCCTTTGCCCGCAATCTTGCCGCCCTCACCCCGGCGCCGATCGCGCTATGGGACGAGCGGCTTTCCACCGCTGCGGCGGAGCGCGCGCTCATCGATGCGGATACCAGCCGCAAGCGCCGCGCCGAAGTCATCGACGCCGTTGCTGCCTCCTACATTCTGCAAGGCGCCCTCGACCGGCTGAAAAACATGACGGCGGCTGGTTAGATGCTCGCCACCTTCAACGCTGCCGCCCCCATCGCCCTCATCATCGTGCTTGGCTACATTCTGAATCGTTACAAAGTGGCGGGGCCGGAGATTTGGTCGGCCATCGAGCATATCTGCTTCTATATTCTTTTTCCCTTCCTGATCGTGCGCACGCTTGCTGGCGCGGATCTGGCTAACCTGCCCATCAGGGATTACACCATTGTTCTGCTCGGCGCGGCCACGGGTATGGCTCTGCTTCTGCTTGCCGCCCGGCCGATCATGATGCGCTACGGTTTGACCGGGCCGGCCTTCACCAGCCTGTTTCAGGGCGCAACACGCTGGCACGGCTTCATGGCGCTTGCAGTCGTGGGCGCTCTGCAGGGGACCGTGGGGGTCGCGCTTGTCGCGCTGGCAATCGGTATTCTCGTGCCGATCCTTAACTTTGCCAGCATCGTTGTCCTCAGCATTTGGGGCGAGGGAACACAAAGCCCATCGATACGCAGTGTTTTCATGCGCGTTATACAAAATCCGCTGATCGTCGCCTGCCTCGCCGGTCTGGTACTCAATTTCACGGGCCTGCCGGTTTTCGTCTTCAGTGCGATTGAGATCATCGGCGATGGCGGCTTGGGGCTCGCGATGCTGGCGGTTGGCGCAGGGCTTCAAATCGAGCGCGTGTCAGAAACCAAATGGCTGCTTGCCGTCGGTGTTCTGATTCGTCTGATTGGAATGCCCCTGCTTGTCATCCTGTTATCCTGGATCGTCGGGCTGGACGGACTGACACGCTCGATTGCCATCATCGCCGGTGCCGTGCCGACCGCCTCGACAGCCCATGTCCTCGCGCGCAAAATGGGGGGCGACGCGGAGCTCATGGCCAATATCGTCACTATTCAGGTCGTTGCTTCCGGAATTACCTTGCCGCTCTTTATTTATTTGGCGCAAATATTGTAGATTCGAAAGAAAACCGCTTGCAGGCTCATATTTGCTGCTCATTTTTGAGAATACCGTAATTAATGACAATAAGATTGATCCATCGATGTCTCCATTCGACGACTTCCCGGACCATGATCATCCCGGCGTGATCGCGCCGCCACCGTTGATTTTTGGCGGCGTGTTATTGCTGATGCTGGGTTTCGATTATGCGCTCGGCGGACCGGATTTCGGCCTGCCTACCAATCCGCAAATGACCGCCGGCCTCATCCTTGCCCTCGCCGGTTTTGCCATCATCGTGACCGCCGCAATTCAATTCCGCCGCGCCAAAACCAATATCGAGCCCTGGAAGCCGACCACAGAAATCATAACGGGCGGCGTCTATCGCATCTCACGCAATCCGATCTATCTCGGCATGGCGATCGGTTATGTCGGCCTCAGTCTGCTTTCCGACCGGCTGCTGACGCTTGCCGGATTGCCGATCGCGCTGATGATCATGCATTACGGCGTGATCTTGCGTGAGGAACACTATCTGGAGATCAAATTCGGCGAGCGGTACCGCGTCTATAAGCGGCGGGTGCGGCGTTGGATTTAGAGCATTTCCAGGCGAAGTGGAAACCGGTTCGCCATCCGGAAACGCGTTAAAACAAAGAGTTAGAGTCGCCCGAGCGATTTCGTTAAAAGCGAAACGACTCTACAGCATCGGACCGAAAAGCATGTCCCCAGCAAAGGCGGGGATGCAGAGCGGTTGCCTGTCCCGGCCTCCGAGGCGGGATCGGATAAATCTGATGCCAAAACAAATAGATTGAGCCGCGGTCCGGCGGGGATGACCGTCCTATAATCTGCCTTCCTTCGGCATTTCAGCTGCCAAAGTTTGCAAGAAGAATAGCAGACGATCCGACGAAATTTTATTCGGATGGACGCGCTCTATCGTAAAATGCGCGAGAAACCTGTTCCGCGCTGCTGGCGAAATCCGGTCAAGCAGTCCCATGGCCCAATCGGGAAAAAGCCTCTCCTGCGCGTCAACGCAGGAAATAAGATGGAGATTGATGTGGCGGGCGTCGGTGACAATCCGATTATATGTGTGGGTGACTGCCGAACGCGTGCCTTCAAGCGCCTGCGCGAAAACGTCTCCGTCGAAAAGCAGAAAGCCGGTCACGCCAACGCGGGTATTGTTTCTGCGGCTCGTGGCTATGAGGGTTTGCAAATCGAGCGGCGCTGACGGGTTGCGCGAGCTCATATAAACCAAACGGCAGATTGTCATGCGTACCCCCCAGAATCGCCATATCTGGCCGATCAAGCAGACCCGTCATCGCGTTTCCAAAGATACGCAATAACCGAATGCTGTTTACGATTAAAGCATAACGCATTCGAATAAAACGATTGGACTGTCGGTCGCTCCTGCACGAAAATCGTTGCAAACGGATCAAACATAAAGCGCGCCAACTTCCCGCGCGCGTCTGGACTGATCAAGGGATTGCGAAGACTTAATATTTAGCCCGACAACCTGAACTTAAGTGAGCGCTTGTCGGGACAACCGTCTTGGCCCTAACCGATCAGCCTATCCCATGGCGGATTTGAGCGTCCGATACAGCCAGCAATTGCGTCCATTACAACCTGAGGTCGGTTGTGCGCTGTTCGTCAGAAAATGAATGATTTCTCCTGATCGGGGCTTCATGCCGCATGGGGTGCTACAATGCCGTCTTGGCGCAAAAATTTCGAGCTGCTCTTACTCTTACTGGCCTGCGGGTGGTTCGCCATTCTCGCCAGTTCGCACCTGCCAGCATTTGCGCAATGCTACCCTGGCCTGGGCAATTGCACAGCGGACCCGGAGGAGCCTGAAACGGAAAGCGGGCAGCCTGAAGACCCAACGGACTCAGTCACACC
>CAZMAC010000275.1:0-4767 GCA_964564085.1 uncultured Hyphomicrobiaceae bacterium | reverse complement strand
GCAAGCTCAGAACGAACTTTTGGATCTGAATCACACTAGTAAAATCAATATCTTAGTGTCCCTTAAGATTCCGAAATTCGCTACGGAACGTGCTGCAATAATCAGGCGAATTCGGAATCGGGACACTAGAGCGGCGGATCTTTAATTGCAACCGCAGCGCCATTCCATCTATTTGCCTAAGCATCAGATCTATCCGAAAACCGCTTCGCACTTTTCGGTCTGATGCGTGCTATTTGTTTAAGCATCAGATTTATCCGAAAACCGCTTCGCACTTTTCGGTCTGATGCTTTAGCGCCGTTCGATCTCCTCAACGGCCTCGTCGCCGTGAGTCTTCTGCTCGGTTGAGAGATCTTTGATGGCTTTTTTCTGTTCATTGGGACTCAGCAAGGGGCTGCCGATCCCGCCCAGATTTGGAAGACGCGGATAGATCGACTCGGCGCAGCCTCCCAGGGCAGCCAGTGCTGCTGCGCAAAAACCTAAAACTGCCAATTTTAAACCGCGTCGCATGATCATCTTCCCCGGCGCACCTGAACCGTGCAGGACGCTTACCTCAACTAATGCGCAACGATTCGGCTGAAATTTGTCTTCCAATAGCATTTCTGCCAAAAAACCGGAAGAGATCAATCAAACTGCAACAAAATCGCCTCATGAGCGCGCGACTGCGTTGATATTCCCTGATATTATGTCGACAGTTGAAACGCCTATAAAATGAGATTTCGTAAAGCTCGTAACCCCGGTTTGTTCTGCCGCGCAAAGCAAACCGCAGATCCAGGCTCATACGATCTTGCGACTGGGAGGTAAGATGGCTGACGATCAGCAGAAGCCGACTAATGCGTCAGATTTGCCCTACGCGGTTCAAAATCCTGAGCAATTCACGCAGAATATGATGAAGCTGATGAATGTGGGCAGCCGCGCAATGTCGCACTGGCTCGGCGAGAACCGCGGTAACGGCCCGCAAAATGTGGCGAGTGAAATGAGCGAGGCGGGCGCTGTCATGGCCTCGGTTATGACAGCGTGGATGACCGACCCTGAGAAACTTGCCGCCAAACAGGCCAAACTTGCGGAGGATATGGTCGAGCTTTGGGGCCGGACGCATCGGCGCTTTTTAGGCGAAGAGGTCGACGCGCTCGTCAAACCCTCAATAGGGGACAACCGTTTTCGCGATCCCGAATGGAATGAAAACCCGTTTTTCGACTTCTGCAAACAGGCTTATTTGCTGAGCGTCAATTGGGCGGAAGACCTCGTTCGTAACGCCGAGGGCGTTGAAGAGACCACACGGCGCCGGGCATATTTCTACCTCACCCAGATCACCAGCGCGCTGTCGCCGTCCAACTTCCCAGTGACAAATCCGGAAGTTCTACGCACGACCATGTCCTCCAATGCCGAGAACCTGGTCACGGGCATGACGCAGCTGCTCAAGGATCTCGAAGACTCCGGTGAGCTTTTCAAGATCAAGCAAACCGATCTGGGCGCTTTCGCCGTCGGCAAAAATCTTGCCATGACACCTGGCAAAGTAGTCTACAAGAATGAAATTGTTGAGCTCATTCAATATGAGCCCACAACGGAGTCGGTTTTTTCGATCCCGCTGCTGATCGTCCCGCCCTGGATCAACAAATATTACATCCTCGACCTTGTGCCGAAGAAATCCTTCGTTCGCTGGCTGGTCGAACAGGGCTTTACCGTTTTCGTCGTATCCTGGGTCAATCCGGACCAGCGGCTAGGGCATAAAACCTTTGAAGACTATATGAATGAAGGGATCCTGCAGCCGCTTACCGAAGTGCTCAGGATTACGGATCAGGATAAAGCCAATCTGATGGGCTATTGCGTCGGCGGTACGCTGCTGGGCACGACGCTGGCCTATACGGCCGCGATCGGTGACAATCGCATCAATTCGGCCTCGTTCCTTGCCGCCCAGGTCGATTTTTCCGATGCCGGCGATCTCATGGTCTTCATTGACGACACGCAGATCAAAGCGCTGGAAGAAATGATGGCCGAACAAGGCTATCTGGACGGATCGCGCATGGCGGCCGTCTTTAATATGCTGCGGCCAAGGGATCTGATCTGGCCTTATGTCGTAAACAATTATCTGCTCGGCTAGCAGCCATTTCCGTTCGATCTTCTGTATTGGAACTCCGACAGCACGCGCATGCCGCCTGCCAATCACAGCTTCTACCTGCGCGAATTCTATCAGAGCAATAAGCTGGCGAAGGGCGAGTTGACGATGGGCGGCGTCAGGCTCGATTTGAGCAAGGTAACGCTGCCGATCTATGAGCTGGCGACGCGCGAGGATCACATTGCGCCGGCCAAATCCGTGTTTCGAGGCGCGCAGTTATTTGGCGGCCCGGTCCGTTATGTGCTTGCCGGATCGGGGCATATTGCCGGCGTCGTCAACCCCCCGGCATCGGGCAAATATATGTACTGGACACCGGATACAGTCGATATCAAATCTGCCCCGAAATTTGAGGACTGGCTGTCAAAAGCGCAGGAAATTGCGGGCTCCTGGTGGCCGGATTATGCGCAATGGCTGGGCGATCTTTCGGGCGAAAAAACAACGCCGCGAACGCCCGCGGAAGGACTGGCCGGTCCTGTCGAAGATGCGCCGGGAACATATGTGAAGATGTAACAGCGGCTGGGGGAGCCTTTATTATTGCCCCGGCTCGGGCCTGTTTAATCCCGCGCTAAAAACGCCTTGATCCGGTCCGCAACCTCCTCAGCGGCAAGATCGCGGAAGAAGCGGTCGGCGCCCGCGATCGTTTCCAGCTTGACGTTGCTCGCATTGGGAATGCCTTGTATGGCGGGGACGAGCTCGTTTGAGAGACTGTCCAAATCTCCGGTCACAATAAGAATTGGCATTTGGATGTGCGGCAGCAGACTTGGTGTGTAGAGATTCTGATTGGGCCCGTAATAATTCACAAATGCCGCCGCCGTGACCTTGGCGCTCTCGCAATTGAGAAACGGCACGCCGGTCATGAGCGTCGTGGCCTGATCTTCCGCTATGTGCTTTTCCGCTTCCGCAAGCATCTGCTCAAGGGGCCGTCCAAAACGCTGTGAAAACTCGGACGCCATGTTCGTCGTTGTGTCGGCGAGCGGGGCAATTAAAGCCAACCGCTTCACGGCCTTATCAGGTTCCTTGGCCGCATAGATTGCAACCTGATTGCCGCCGCGTGAATGTCCGGCAAGCGTGATGTTCGCTGCACCCTGCTCTTTCAGCCATTTAACCCAGCTTTCAATCTCAACGATGGCGTCTTCATTGCGATGATCCTGCTCGATAAAACAATCGAACAGACCGCGCCTTTCATTCAGCCCAAGGCTGAGTGTTATTGCGAGCGAATTGACGCCGCGCTCTTTGAGGATTTCCTGAAGGGCGGAGATGATCTCCATGCGGTTATGAGCAAGGGTATCGTGAAGTAATAAGACGGCGCCGTCGGATTTCAGAGACTTTCCCGAAGCAATTTCGAGGTTGCCCAAAACGGTCAATCCCTGGACCTCGATATTGACCTCGTCAGCGCGCGCGGATGTGGCGAGAACCAAAGCGCAGTAAAGAGCGCCAAGCAGTTTAAGCCACGATGGAGAAAGTCTCATAAATGTATGCCTTATGATGCCCGCTTAAATGGGCATCAGGAAAACCGGTTTCCGTCTTTGCGTAAGATGCTCTAACCGAACCCGCGTAAAGCTCTGGAAGGGCAGCTTAATTTACACCATGGCGTAAATAGGTCGCTCATGACTTTTTCGCGAAATGATAGCGCCTAAAACGCTTGCGGCGAATTG
Organism: uncultured Hyphomicrobiaceae bacterium; assembly: GCA_964564085.1. Taxonomy (GTDB): domain Bacteria; phylum Pseudomonadota; class Alphaproteobacteria; order Rhizobiales; family Rhodomicrobiaceae; genus JAHQVI01. Next base: position 999 of record CAZMAC010000275.1, on the reverse strand, counting down.
CCATGATGTTGAAGACCTCCGTTGCCGCCGCGAAGGCCATAGCGAAATAGATGTATCCGCGCGGGATATGGAAATGAAGCCCGTCCGCGATCAACGCCACGCCTATAAGCATTAAGAAGGTCAACGCCAGCATTTTGGTTGTGGGGTGCCGCTCAATGAAATTCGCCACAGGCTCGGCGGCAATATACATGACGCCGATAGCGACAACGACCGCCGCAATCATGACCTCGACCCGCTCCGCCATGCCAACCGCGGTTATAATCGAGTCGATCGAAAAAATCGCATCGATCACAACGATTTGGGCAATGACCGTGCTGAATGCAGCGGTGGCCACGGATTGGCCCTTCTCATGCTCGCCGTCTTCACCCTCGATCTCGCCGTGAACCTCTTGTGTCGCCTTAATGATCAGAAAGAGCCCACCGGCGATCAGGATGAGATCGCGCACCGAGAAGCCGATCCCAAAAAGCTCGAAAATCGGCTCGGTCAGATGGATGATCCAGAAGATCGTCATCAGCAGGACGATCCGGAAAATGAGGGCCAGGGCGAGGCCGATTTGCCGGGCCCGGCGCGCCTGAGCGGGGGGAAGTTTTTCGGTTACGATGGACAGGAATATGACATTGTCTATGCCGAGGACGATTTCGAGCGCCGTGAGCGCAACAAAGCTTGCCCATACATTGGGATCAAAAAGCAAATCCACCTGTCATCCCCCTTAGCCGCCTGGAAGCATTAGACCGAAAAAGTGCCAGCCGGTTTTCGGATCAATTTGATGCTTAAGCAAATCGTGAGAGCAGCGCAGCGATTCGATCTAAGGACCCGCCACCCTAAAGTACAGCACTGCGTTACCGCAGTTCCAAGATGCAATACAATGCTAAATACAATGAATTACGCATTTCGGCGTTCTCCATTGATGTCACACCTTCAAAACTCTCTTCTCAGAGCGGATTAGCGCGGCGCGCGTCCAATAGGACGCGGACACTTACGCTAAATTTTTTAAATATA
>CAZMAC010000274.1:0-4767 GCA_964564085.1 uncultured Hyphomicrobiaceae bacterium | reverse complement strand
ATATATATATATATTTAGAAGCGATCCTGATCTCGATATATTTGCTTACGCACGATTTTTCAGGAAAACCGGTATCCACTTCGCCTGAAAGCGCTCTAGCATTGGACTTATCCGAAAACCGCTACGCACTTTTTGGTCCGATGCTCTAAACGTTAAATTCGTAATTCAGCTCAATAAAATAAAGCCGTCCGCTCATAGGGAAGCGAACGGCTTTAGATGAGTGCCCCCAATTAACCGCGATCTGCGGCAAAAAACGGCTGTGCCAGACCCGCGTCTGCATATCCTGTGCTCGGCACATAGCTTGGAACGTAACGATGTTCGGCCTCGACAACCGCCCAGGCGGAGCGATCTTTGTAGAGCGCTTCCAAAATCATCGTATTGATTTTATGACCGCCACGCATCGAGCGATAAGCGCCGAGAATCGGAGCGCCCGCCAGGGCAAGATCGCCGATTGCATCGAGCGTCTTGTGCCGGACGAATTCGTCCTTGAAACGAAGACCTTCCGGATTGAGGATCCGGTCGTCGCCAAGCGCGACCGTATTTTCGAGAGATGAGCCAAGCGCACGGCCAGCGGCCCAGAGAGCTTTGACGTCTTTCATGAAGCCAAAAGTGCGGGCGCGGCAGATTTCGCGGCGATAGATATAAGGGTTCAAATCGATTTTGAGATGCTGCCGGCCGATCAGCGGCGTTTCAAAATCGATGGTCACATCAAAACCGCTGCCGTCATAGGGAAGCAGCTCGGCTGTCGAAGCGCCCCATTCGATGCGAACAGGTTTGAGAACCTTGATGTAGCGGCGCGGCTCGTCGAGCATCCGGATACCAACTTCATCGATCGCATCGACGAAAGGTGCTGCACTGCCATCCATAATTGGCAGCTCGCCGCCCTCGATCTCGATTTCGACATTGTCGATGTTCAGGCCGCGCAGAGCTGAAAGCAGATGCTCCACCGTGGCAACCGTTGCGCCGTTGCCGTCGCTCAACACCGTGCAGAGCGTGACATTGGAAACCATCCGGAAATCGGCCGGAATGCGTTTCAGGCGGCCACAGCCATTATTGATGATGAAAGTCCAGCCTGTATCGGCTTCGGCCGGATGCAAGATGATGGAGACTTCAGCTCCGCTATGTACGCCGTTTCCAGACAACACAAGATCGCCGTCGATGGTTGTCTGCCAACCCCCCGAGTGAGTTTTCATGTCGCGCCGTTTTCTTTCCCCTATGGCGAGATCCGCTACCCCGATTTGCGGTCTCACCTCCCTTCATTGCAATCATCGAACGCATTGAGCACAATTAGCTAAAGTACTTACAGGCTTATTGAATTTGTTAATCGCCCAGCTCGAACGTTACACCGTTGCTTTGATGCCGAGTACTTAATCCCGCTTCGCCATGTGCGGCAAATCACGGTTTTTTACAGTCTGTTACGATTTGAAAGAATTCGGAACAATGCGTGGAACGCCACAATATGAGAAGCAATCACGCGCCCGAGAAAAACACAAAAAACCGCTTTAAATACAGACAGTTAGCTTGAAACGTTGAGCCAATGCTAGTTCATCGGCCGTTTGAAGAAATTCGGAATTTCAAATGGCTCATCGGGATTGCGCGTACGATCTGTGTCCTTTTGATCACGCGACTGCCTATCCGGGTCCTGAGCCCTGTCAGGATCGACCGGCGCCCCCGGGTTGCCATCGCGCCTGCGCCCGCCGCCTTCTGAGTCGAGCGTGGGCATGGGACGTTCCTGCGGCACGTCTTCGGGCGCGTTCCGTGTCCGGCCCGTGACCCAATCAAGAAGACCGCCGCGCCGCTTCAACCCCAAATCGCGTTGTCCTTGCATGGCCGCCTCATGCTTGGCCAGCTCCGGGAAATCCTGTCCGGTTAGAGGACGCCGGGGTGGACGGATCGGTTTTGTCGGTGGCTGCGGCTCGAAATTCTGAGGTGGATGCTGGGCCGGATGTCCCCGTCCGCTCGGCGTATTGACGGGATATTTCGGTGAGCGCGGCTCGATGGTGACATTGCCCGAGCCCTGCCAGGACTCGCGTCCTCGCTGTTGGCGCGGATCGGGTCTCTCAGGCTCGGCCCGAACGGCCGTTGCGACACGCTCGGTTCTCTCCGTGAGCCGCGCGCCTTTCTGGCTCTCGGGCGGCTGGGCGGATGATTGCTGCTGGCCGACATTGATTCCCGTTGCAACCACCGAGACGCGAATTCGTCCCTCGATGGAATGGTCAAACGTCGCGCCGACGATGATGTTGATATCCGGGTTGGCTTCCGGATCGACTTCGCGGCGAACGCGGGAGGCCGCTTCCTCCACCTCGTAGAGGGTCATATCGAAGCTGCCGGTGATGCTGATCAGCAGGCCTCTTGCGCCGCGCATCGAGACTTCGTCCAGCAATGGGTTCGAGATCGCGGCTTCGGCGGCTTTCAGTGCCCGGTCATCGCCCTCAGCCTCGCCCGTGCCCATCAGCGCGGTACCCATCGCCTCCATGACGACGCGGACATCGGCAAAATCCAGATTGATCAGCCCTTCCTTGACCATCAAATCGGTGATGCAGCACACGCCCGATTTCAGAACGTCGTCAGCCTTCGCGAAGGCGTCAGCGAAGGTGGTCTTCTCATTGGCAATGCGAAACAGGTTCTGGTTCGGAATAACAATCAGCGTATCGACATGCTCAGCGAGGCTAACGATGCCGTCATTGGCGATGCGCATCCGGCGCTGGCCTTCAAATTCGAACGGCTTGGTGACGACGCCGACCGTCAGAATGCCCATTTCCTTTGCCGCGCGCGCGATAACCGGCGCCGCGCCTGTGCCCGTGCCGCCGCCCATACCGGCGGTGATGAACAGCATATGCGTGCCCTCGATCAGGGACCGCAACTCGTCGATCGCCTCTTCTGCCGCCGCCGCGCCGATTTCCGGCCGAGACCCCGCTCCCAGCCCTTCGGTGATGGTCACGCCCATCTGCACCCGGCATCCGGCCGCCGACATGGAAAGCGCCTGCGCATCGGTGTTCGCCGCAACGAACTCCACGCCCTCAAGCCCATATTGGATCATATTATTGACGGCGTTGCCGCCCGCGCCGCCGACACCGACCACGGTGATACGCGGCCGCAATTCGTTCAAAGCCGGAAGTTTCAAATTGATGCTCATTGCAGCCTCGTCGATCTCGTTCCGTGTGTCACTCAGGCGCTATATGCCGCCCTCGGCGTATCCGCTCTCAAAATCAGAAACTCTCGCGCAACCATTGTCCGACCCGGGCGAAATAGCTTTGGCTCGTCGCGATAATTTCCGGCCTCACCGCCGTCTCCAATTTCAAATCATCCTCAAGAAGATGGATGAGTAGCCCGACCGGCGCGGCAAAAGCGGGGCTGGCTTCCGGCCCAGGCAGACCCGATATCGCGCGTGGACGCCCCAGCCGGGGCTGTTTGCCCAGGATTTCTCCGGCAAATTCGGCCGCTCCCATCAATTCGCTCGCACCGCCCGTCAACACAATTCGCTGTCCCGACATGGAAGACACGCCATTGGCGTCCAGCCGGTCGCGCACTTCCGTAAAGATCTGCTCTAACCGGATTCGGGCAATATCGGAAATTTCCGCCTTCGTAATATGCCGCGACCCGTGATCCCTATCCTGCCCGCCCAAATCCGGCGCGATTGGGGTATAGGCGGCGTTTTCCCCAGCAGCGAAGACCGAGGCGTGCAGTGTCTTCAGCCTTTCGGCCTCGATCAGCGGCAGCGAAAAGGCATGCGCAATATCGCCGGTAATGTGATTGCCCCCGATTTCGAGGGCGTCGCCATAGATGAAACTGCCGCCTGCAAAAATCGAAATACCGGTCGCGCCCGCGCCCATATCGATGCAGGTCACGCCGGTATGCGCTTCGCTGTCGGTGATGACGGCGCGCCCGCTCGCATAGGCAGCAACCGCGACGCCCGCGACCGACAGATGGCTGCGTTCGGCGCAATGTTTGAGGTTTTGGAGCGGCAGGGTGTCCGCCGAGACCGTGTGCACATCGACCTTAAGCGTATCGCCGATCATGCCCATCGGATCGGTAATGCCGCTTTCATAGCCAAGCGCATAGCCGAACGGCACAGTATGCAGCACAGTGCGCCCGTCATCCGAGGCATATTCGCCGGCGGCCCGCTTGACCCGCTCCATGTCCCGCCCGGTCACGGTGCCGGAGGGCAGATCCACGCTTGCGGTAAAGCTTTGGCTTTCAAGCGGCCCGAGCGAGGTCGTGAGGTAAGCTTCATTGACGATCACGTCCGCGGCGCGCTCCGCCTTGGCCACAACACTGCGAATCGTGCGTTCCGCCGCCTCCATATCGCAGACGCGGCCCGCCATGATGCCGCGCGAAAGCTGGTAGCCATAGCCGACAACACGAATGCGCGAGGACAGAGCCAGCGAGTCTTTCCAGGAGGGCAGGAGGCGCGCAACGAGACAGCACATTTTGCGCGTGCCGGCGTCGAGAACGACGACAGTCCGCTCCGTGCCGAAAGTTTTACGCGCTTTCATCCGCAAAATTGCCCCCGCTTATCGCGAATGCCGTTACGCCGCCTGGCATCCGCTTTCGCTCAATTTCAACACTCGGCAAAAAACCCCGCCCGATAAACTAGATCAACCTGCATTTAGGTGGAATCACCAAAACGCAGAAAAGTTGATCTATTTTAAACAGTTAGAGCAACTGTCCGCGTCCGATTGGACGCGCGTTGCTCTAGGCACTAAAGGTCTTGGCCTTGCCTTTGTTCGTTTCCCGAAAGCCAGGACAAAAATTTTGTTCGCCCTT
>CAZMAC010000273.1:0-4777 GCA_964564085.1 uncultured Hyphomicrobiaceae bacterium | reverse complement strand
GGCGGAATGCCGGAGGTGACGCCGGAAATGGTCGAGGCAGCCAAGTCCGGCAAGATGCCTCAAGGCATGCCGCAATTGCCGCCGGGAATGGGCGGAATGCCGGGCGGGTTGCCTGGCGGTTTGCCAGTTGGCGGGATGCCGAAGGGCTTTCCAGGCGGATTGCCTGGGTTGCCGGGTGGGAAGAAGAAGTAAGCGATGACCAAACTCGCCGAACTTCCTCAGGCCGTTGCGCTGTTAAGCGAATATGAGAAGTTGAACTTCTTGCTCAACGAAGCAGGCCATTACGTTATGAAGTTAGACGTTCAATGCGGTCAGTATACACCGGCAAGGAAAGAGCATATCGAGCTTTGGCTTACGGGACAAGACGATGATTTAGCCGAAGAAGAGCTTTCAGTCGCATTTCGTTTAATAGAGCGGCGCTTGGTTTGGACACGTGAAAAATTGAAAGAGCTTGGCATCTCAGTCGACGATGCGCGCGTTGAGAAAGAAATTTGACCGCTAATGGGAGAACGTCATCCCCGCGAAGGCGGGGATCCAGTAATCGCAGGCGGATGCGATGAATGCCTGGCGGTTACGTTTACATTCTCACAAACAAGCTCGGCGGCACACTTTATATTGGAGTGACCAGCGATCTGATCGGTCGGGTTTACCAGCATAAAGCTGGGACGGTTGAAGGATTTACCAAGAAATACGGCCTAGATCGATTGGTCTATTTCGAGATGTTCGACGGGATCGAGGTAGCGATACTGCGAGAGAAGCAGATGAAGAAGTGGAATCGTGCGTGGAAGATCGAGTTGATTGAGGAGAAGAACCCGTATTGGATTGACCTTTATGCTCAGATAGCGGCGCAAGTGAGTACTGGATCCCCGTCTTCGCGGGGATGACGAATATGCAAAGGAAAGAAAACACATGCCACTAAAAATCAGACTATCCCGGGGCGGGTCGAAGAGGCGCCCTTACTATCGAATCGTCGTTGCCGAGGCGACCGCCCCGCGCGATGGGCGCTTCATTGAGCGGTTAGGCAGCTGGAACCCAATTCTGCCGAAAGACCACGCCGAGCGCGTGAACTTGAACGAAGAGCGCGTCAAACATTGGCTCTCCGTCGGTGCGCAGCCGACCGACCGCGTTCTGCGTTTCCTCGATCAGGCTGGCCTTGCCAAACGCCCGGAGCGGAATAATCCGAAAAAAGCGCTGCCCGGCAAGAAGGCGCAGGAACGCATTGAAGAGCAGAAGCAGAAGGAAGCCGAGGCTGCTGGTGGAGGCGGCGATGACGGTAAAGCCGCTGAAAGCACGAAATCGGAAGAAGCTGCAGCTTAAGCCGTATTTGTGCTGGCCAGCAGCTTGTCTATGGACCGACCGCAGACAGTGTTCGCCAGCGTCTCTTCCGGCCGCGAGCGCATGACAAACGCCGATGACGAGAGCGAAGCGGGACGCGCTTATGAAGCGTTTTTACTGCTCGGACGCGTGACTGGCGCGCATGGCATCAAGGGCGAAGTGAAGGTCACAAGCTTCACGGAAGTGCCTGAGGACATCGGCGCTTATGGCCCGCTCTCAGGCGAAGACGGGCAAATCTTCGTTATCGAGAGTCTGCGTCCGCTTAAAGGCGGGGCGGTTGCAGCCCGTTTCGCCGGCATCAGCGACCGTACGGCGGCCGAAGCGCTCAAAGGAACTGAGCTTTATGTCGAACGTGCAAAGCTGCCTGAGCCGGATGAAGATGAGTGGTATCACGCCGATCTGATCGGTTTGACCGCCGTCTCAATCGAGGATGAAATCATCGGCAAGGTCGCTGCCCTGCAGAATTTCGGCGCGGGCGATCTGCTGGAGATCGAGCCGCCAAATAGGTCGCAGCATTTCTTTGTGCCCTTTACAAAGGCGGCGGTTCCAATTGTGGATTTGAATGCTGGCCGTGTCGTCGTCGATCCGCCGGAAGACATCGAAGATGAGTCAAAAGGCCCCAGCGATAGCTGAGATTTTCTGAGAGCCTCCATGTGGACAGCTTGCGTCCTGACGATCTTACCGGAGATGTTTCCGGGGCCTCTGGGGACAAGCCTGGCGGGGCAGGGGCTTGCCGAGGGGCTCTGGCAGATCGATACGGTCAATATCCGCGACTACGCGCCGGACAAGCATCGCTCGGTCGACGATACCCCGGCGGGCGGCGGCCCTGGTATGGTCATGCGCGCCGATATTCTGGGCGCGGCCGTTGACGGCGCTCGGGAGAGCTATCCCGATTTACCGCTCATCTACCCCAGCCCACGCGGCAAACCGCTGACCCAGGCCCGTATCCGTGAACTGAGTGCAGGGCCGGGCGCCATGCTGCTTTGCGGGCGCTTCGAGGGTGTCGATCAGCGCGTCATCGAGGCCCGGCAGGCAGAAGAAATCTCCATTGGCGATTATGTGCTATCGGGTGGAGAGCTTGCGGCGATGGTCCTCATCGATGCCGCCGTCCGGCTTTTGCCGGGTGTCATGGGGGCAGCTGCTTCGGCAAATGAAGAAAGTTTCGAAAACGGGCTTCTTGAATATCCGCATTACACACGTCCGCGCGAATGGGAAGGGCGTACTATTCCTGATGTGCTGCTGTCCGGCGATCATAAGCGCATCGCTGAATGGCGCCGCGCAGAGGCAGAACGGCTGACCCGTGAGCGCAGGCCGGACTTAGCGGCTAAGGATGCAAAAAGCTCAGCTACGGCGCAAAAGAACTGATCCTTTAACAGCGCGTAAATTTTGCAGGACCGAACAAAAGCTGTTTTTAGCAAAGATGCGCGCCCGCAACGCTTTCAATCAGCGCTATTTCGTTGCGATCGGCGGCTAATTTTGCGTCCCGCCGAGCTGGCGTTTCTGCCATGCCAAAAAGTCTTCGAAAAGCTTGGAGCGCTCACTGGCCGTTAACGGCCCGGTTGCGTTCAACGGTTGTGACTTCAGAAAACTTTCGAAGCTGCGGCGCAAGACACGGGTCGGGGTGCGAACCGAGCTACGCGCGGGCATTGGGGGATTAAGGGCTATTTGTCTTTCAAGGCCGGGATTGCCGCTCGGCGCCGTTTGTTCTGTGCTGTCAGAACGTAAAGTCGCCGTGCGGTAGATTGTTTTTGCGTTGCAAAGAAGTTCGGTAAAAACGCAGCCGACCATTGTGACCCGCTCTTTATCGAGCATATTGAGCGTGCCCTCATAGGTAATCCCGTCCAGCGTGTTATAGAGCCGGCCGCGCCATTTCTTTGGCCCCCTCTTCTTGAAACTTGTCCCAAGCACAATTCCAACCAGCGGCCGGTCCCGAAGCTTCGGGTCAGGATTATAAACGTCACGACGGTTCGGGTCGGCAACTTTCACAAGCTTGGCGCACACCGCGCCCTTGCAGCCGTAGATCCGGATAACGGAACCGTTCTCACGCAACAACCAATCGCCGAACAGGTCGCGTTCTGTGAATTCCTCGGCGGCCTGGCTGGGATGGGCCGGGAAACATACCAATAATGCGATTGCAAAGTATAAAACTTTAAGTTTCACAACGGCCTCCAGAGCGCTGGATGTATCCTGTGGCAAAGAAAAAGTTCTGATTTAAAAGCGATTAAACAAGCTTATGAGTGTTCAAATCATGAGATTATGGCGATATTTGCGGAAACTCAATGAAACGGATAAAAAACTTCATGTGGTCGGTATAAAAAAAGACTCCGGTCCGGCCATCAATTCGAATTACATCAATTACGCCTGAAGTCGTTTTTCTCCGAGATAGGATTACGCTGCACGCGATAACGCTGTGCTATCGCCTCACCCTTCAATTTGCAAAGCGCGAAAGTTGAATTATCACAAGCGTTCCACGCCGACACGAAGGGCATCGACAAGCGCGATTTTATGGATTATCAATGCGCAATCTCCCGAAATGCCGGTGCTCCGCAAGCCTGCGCTTGCCTCCGCTGCCGGTTCAAGGCGGGGTTTTCACCGCCATTTGAGCACCGCACTGGAAGCCGTGACAAGGGGTTTCAGGAATAAATCCGATGCTTAAATAGTTACACAGAACGGCAAAGCGATACCGATGAAACGTCTGCCGCTCTGAAACAGTCTGAACGCAGCAAATCGGCCTGACCGGCAAGCTGGCCAAGTAGAGAGCAACAACGATGAACGTTATTGAACAATTTGAAAAAGATTATGTTGCCGAGCTGTCGGCGAAGCGGGATGTGCCGGATTTTGGTCCTGGCGACACGCTTCGTGTGAATGTGAAGGTCGTCGAAGGCTCCCGTGAGCGCATTCAGGCCTATGAAGGGGTCTGCATCGGGCGCTCCGGCCGCGGCCTCAACGAAAGCTTCACAGTCCGCAAAATTTCGTATGGCGAAGGCGTCGAGCGCGTCTTTCCGGTTCATTCTCCGCTGATCGACTCTATTGAGGTGGTGCGCCGGGGCAAGGTCCGCCGTGCAAAGCTCTATTATCTGCGCGGGCTTCGCGGCAAGGCGGCGCGTATTCCCGAGCGTACCGATGCGCGCGCTAAAGCTCAGAATGCCAAGGAAAAGATCCTCAAATTCATACAGCCCAAAGGACAGCCCGACGATATCAAGCAGATCAAAGGCATCGAGGACGTCTATTCCCAAAAGCTGAATTCGCTCGGCATCATCACATTTGCGCAAATTGCCAATCTGTCCGATGACGAAATCGCCGCTCTCGATGACAAGCTGAACTTGCGCGGCCGCTTCGAGCGCGAGGACTGGGCCGGACAAGCCCGCGATTTGATGGCCGCCTCGACCGTGGATGAAGTTCCGGCCGAAGAGGAAGCCGAGGCGACGGAAGACAAGCCCGA
>CAZMAC010000272.1:0-4804 GCA_964564085.1 uncultured Hyphomicrobiaceae bacterium | reverse complement strand
GCTTGGTCTCAAACGAAACCCGCTGCCCGTCATCCAAAGCGGCAAGGCCAGAGCTTTCGACGGCCGAAATGTGCACAAACACATCCTTGCTGCCGCCGTCAGGGGTGATGAACCCATAGCCCTTGTCTTTGTTGAAAAATTTGACCGTCCCGGTCTGCGACATAGCACTTTCTCCTCCCCGCCGAACAATTCGGCGGTCATGCGCCGGGCTGATCGATGCGGGAAGGATGGGCATATGCGCACGTTCGCCAGGCCGATCATTGCCCAACGCGGCGACCTTGCGCTTCTCCAAGAGGTTAAGCAAGCGAAATTCTCGTGATAGTCGCGTGGCGGATTCGCGGCGAAAGGGCGACCGCGTTAGACGTCGACCTCCGCCTCCAAGGCGTTGGCGATGATGAAATCGCGCCGCGGCTCAACGACATCGCCCATCAGCTTAGCGAACACGTCGTCGGCTTCATCGGCTTCATCGATCCGCACCTGCAACAAGGTGCGCGCTGCAGGGTCCAATGTCGTTTCCCACAGCTGATCGGCGTTCATTTCGCCAAGCCCCTTATATCGCTGGATGTCCTTGCCGCCTTTCTTGGCTTCCGTTTCGATGGCGTCCAACAAAGCGAGAGGATCGAGCACGCGATGTTCCCTGTCACCTTTGTGGAAAACGGCGGGACCCGCATAGGCGTCGGTCAGCCTTTGGCCAACCTCGTGTAGCCGCCGCGCGTCAGGCGCGTCACGCAACGCCGTATCCAGAACCACAGCTTCGCGCACGCCGCGGACGTGGCGCTCAATGACAATGGCGCCATCCTCACTCACGACACCCGTCCAACCGTCCTCGCCTTCATTGGCGACTTGGTCCATGCGAGCGGCGAGGGCTTGCGCCTCCTTCGCGCCAGCCTCCGAGCTGAACGCGCCGGCGAGGGCGGCCTGACTGACGATGGCGGCAGGCGCGCGGCCCGACAAACGGTCCACAAGAAGTTTCACGCGCCGAGCCTCTTCGGCCATGCGCACCAAGTCGGCGGCGGCGATCACCTGGCCGTCATGCAAGGTGAGCGAGGCGCCTTTGGATCCTTCTTCAATCAGATAGTGCATCATCTCATCGTTATCTTTGATGTAGCGATGCGTTTTGCCTTTTTCAATTTTGTAGAGCGGAGGCTGTGCGATATAAAGGTGACCTCTCTCAATCAGCTCAGGCATCTGACGATAGAAAAAGGTCAGCAACAAGGTTCGGATGTGAGCGCCATCGACATCAGCGTCAGTCATGATGATAACTTTGTGATAGCGTAACTTATCAATGTCGATGTCGTCGCGTCCAATGCCCGTGCCAAGGGCAGTAATCATCGTGCCAATTTCTTGGCTTGACAGCATCTTGTCAAAGCGGGCGCGCTCTACGTTGAGAATTTTACCTCGGAGCGGCAGAATCGCCTGGAACTTACTGTTGCGTCCGCCCTTCGCCGTACCGCCCGCTGAGTCGCCTTCGACCAAGAACAACTCGCATTTGGATGGATCGCGCTCCTGGCAGTCATGCAGTTTGCCCGGCAACGAGGCGATATCGAGCGCCGACTTCCGCCGGGTCAGTTCACGCGCCTTGCGCGCCGCTTCACGCGCTTGAGCCGCCTCGGCTGCCTTAAGCATGATAATCTTGGCTGGCGCGGGGTTTTCCTCAAACCAGATGGACAGCGCCTCCGACATGGCGTTTTCCACGATCGGCCGCACCTCTGAGGATACAAGCTTCTCTTTGGTTTGGCTGGAGAATTTAGGATCCAGCACTTTGACCGACAAGACCGCCGTCAGCCCCTCACGCGCATCGTCGCCGGTGATGTCGACCTTTTCCTTTTTGGCCAGGCCAGAGCTTTCCGCATAGCGGGTGACCACACGCGTCAGAGCGGCGCGGAAACCCGCCAAATGGGAACCCCCATCGCGCTGCGGAATGTTGTTGGTGAAGCAGAGCACGTTCTCGTGGTAGCTATCGTTCCACTGCAGCGCGCATTCCACCTCGACGCCTTCGCGCCCGCCGGTCACGTAAATGGGCGCGTCAATCAGCGCCTTCTTGGTGCGATCAAGGTGGCTGACGAACGCGTTGAGGCCGCCGGCGTACTCCAGCACGGTCTCCACAGTTTCCGCTTCGCGCTCATCGGTGAGCACGATCCGCACGCCCGAATTCAAAAACGCCAACTCTCGCAGGCGGTGTTCAAGCTTGGCGCGATCAAAGGTGATGAAGGCGAACACCTCAGTGGACGGCAAAAAGCGCACTTGGGTGCCGGTGCGCCCGCTTTCCGCATCCCCAACCACCGCCAGGTCGCCCTGCGGATCGCCATTGTGAAACCGCATGGCGTGGACCCGGCCGTCGCGCCAGATGGTCAGCTCCAGCCGTTCCGACAGCGCGTTGACGACCGACACGCCCACGCCGTGCAGTCCGCCCGACACCTTGTAGGAATTGGAGTCAAACTTTCCCCCAGCATGCAGCTGGGTCATGATCACTTGGGCGGCCGAGACACCTTCTTCGGGATGGATCTCCACGGGAATTCCGCGCCCGTTATCGGTGACGGACACCGAGCCATCGTTATGCAACGCCACGTCGATCTGCGAGCAGTGGCCGGCCAGCGCCTCATCGATGGAATTGTCAACGACCTCATAGACCATGTGGTGCAGGCCTGAGCCGTCATCGGTGTCGCCAATATACATGCCGGGGCGCTTGCGGACCGCATCGAGGCCTTTCAGGACCTTGATGGCATCCGCGCCATAGCCCTCTTCGGCCATCGCATTGCGAGCGGTATTCGCACTCATTGACATTGATCCTTTATCCCGTTCCTGTCTGCCGGGCATCGAACGCGGCGTCTTCATCGCTGATCGAGGCGGCCGTGCCGTCGGCGACGGTGAAAAACTGTGCTTTCTCTTTGAGCGGCGCGAAGACGTTCTGGTCCGTACCTGTGAGCCAGGCCTGAGCGCCTAGCACCTCAATTTCCTCAAACAAGGTCTCGCGCCGCAAGATATCGAGATGAGCCGCAATTTCGTCTAAAAGAAGGAGCGGCGCAAGGCCGCCCCGCGCGTCTTTCACCGCTTTCGCATGTGCCAGAATGAGACCGATCAGCAGGGCCTTCTGCTCGCCCGTGGAACACAGATGAGCGGGCATGTCCTTGGGCCCGTGACGTACAAACAGATCGGTGCGATGCGGGCCGGCGAGAGTGCGGCCTGCGGCGCGGTCCCGGTCGCGGCCTGATGCGAGCGCTTGGGCATAGTCATCTTCCGCATCGATAGCGGCTTTTTCCTGCAATAAGTCTTCCAGCATGCCCTCCAGGGCGAGCAATGCATGCGGGAACGCGCTCTCGCCGGTGCTTTCCGGCTTTGTTCCAAAATGAGACAGGCGTTCGACGGCCTCGATCCTTGCAGCGGCGATCGCCGTCCCCGTCTCGGCCATCTGGCTTTCGATCGCCTCAAACAGACGGGCGGAGCGTTCGTTTAGTTCGAGCATTTTATTGCGCTGGCGCATGGCGCGCTCAAATTGGTTCAGCCGCGTTCTGTGCGCATTGTCAAAAGTTGACACCATGCGGTCCAGAAAACGGCGGCGGTCTGAGGCAGCGCCGGTGAACAGCCCATCCATTGCGGGGATGAGCCACAAGACCTGAATATAGTCGCCAAGCGCGCCCGAACCGCTGGCCTCGCCGTCAATGCGCACCGAGCGACCCGTTCCCGGGCCAGCTGATTGGCGCTGCTGGCCGGTTCCCAGCCGGATTTCGTCGCCATCCAGGGCGAGACGGGCCGAAACAGCCCAATCACCGTCGCCGGATAGCCGCGCCAGTTCGGCAAAAGCTGCGCCGCGGAGACCACGGCCCGGCGCCAGCAGCGAAACGGCTTCCAGAATATTGGTTTTTCCCGAACCGTTCCGGCCGGTGAGAACGACGCTGCGTCCGTCCAGCTCAACCGTATAGCTGGAATAATTGCGGAAATTGGAGAGGTTGAGGCGCGTCAGATGGAGACGGCTTGTCATTACACCCTGATGTCCGGCCCGGTGGCCAAATGATCTCAAAACGGCCAAATGATTTCCCGTCTCAGTAACGTGCCATGCAAGAATGAAAGCAGACGAAGGCTCTAATGGAGACCCGATCCAAAAATGTCCCGACAAAGGCCCTAAGTTCGCGTGGAGGCTGCGCTCATCACTCCGATCAAGCTGGCGGCACGCCCCTTTACACCCGCATTGGCATCAGCACATAAAGGGCGGCTTCATCATTCTCATCTCGCAATATGGTTGGTGCGCTGGGATCGGAGAGTTTGAAAATCGCACGGTCCCCATCGAATTGCGCGGCTATATCCAGTAAATAGCGAGCATTGAAGCCGATTTCCAGTGGCTCGCCGTCGTAATTCATGTCCAATTCTTCTGTTGCGGAGCCGGATTCGGGGTTGTTGACGGAAAGGGTCAGCTTGCCATCGGAAATATTGAGCTTGACCGCGCGCCCTTTCTCGCTGGACAGCGTTGAGACACGGTCGACGGCGCTGATAAAGGCGGCATTATCGACATGCATGGACTTGTCGTTATTTTGCGGGATGACGCGCTGATAATCGGGGAAGGTGCCGTCGATCAGCTTCGATGTCAGGATGACGTCGCCCGCCGTAAATCGAATTTTGTTGGCCGAGAGATTGACCGCCACATCGTCCGTGTAATCGGTAATCAGTTTTGTAAGTTCCTGCAAGTTTTTTCGTGGAAGGATCTCGCCTGTAGTTCCGGCCGCACCGTCCTGCAGGTGCGCATCCATCCGGGCGTGGCGGTGGCCGTCAGTCGCGACAGCCCGCAGGTGAGCGCCGTCATCCGTTTCAA
>CAZMAC010000271.1:0-4809 GCA_964564085.1 uncultured Hyphomicrobiaceae bacterium | reverse complement strand
CTCGAAGTGCTCGACCCGGAGCAGAATAATAGTTTCCGCGACAATTATCTTGGCGTGCCATTCGATCTGAGCCATGTGGTTTTTATCACGACTGCAAATGTGCTTGACGGTATCCCGGAGCCGCTGCTTGACCGGATGGAGATCGTCCAGCTTGCGGGCTACACCCAGGCAGAAAAGCTGCAGATTGCGCGCCGCTATTTGGTAAACCGGCAGCGCGAGGCGGTCGGGCTCAAGCCGGATCAGATCGAGATTGTCGACGATGCGCTTGCCAAGATTGTGAGCGACTACACGCATGAAGCGGGTGTTCGCAATTTGGAACGCCAGATCGGTCAGGTCATGCGTCACGCCGCGCTGCTCATCGCAGAGGGCTCAACGAGCCATGTGCGCGTCGATCTTGACGATATTCAGCCCATTCTCGGCGCACCGCGTTTCGAAAATGAAGTCGCCATGCGCACCAGCGTTCCCGGCGTCGCAACCGGGCTTGCCTGGACGCGGGCCGGTGGCGACATCTTGTTTATCGAGGCAACGCGTTCGGCCGGCAGCGGTAAGCTCATTCTTACCGGCCAGCTTGGAGACGTCATGCGCGAGAGTGCGCAAGCCGCGCTCAGCCTCGTTAAGAACCGGGCCTCCGATATCGGAATCGATCCTGCGCAGTTCGAAAAGACCGATATTCATATTCACATCCCGGCGGGTGCGATTCCCAAGGACGGGCCGAGCGCAGGCGTTGCCTTGTTCTCAGCGCTCGTCTCCCTTTTGACTGGCCGAAACGTCCGCAGCGATACGGCCATGACGGGCGAGATATCCTTACGCGGTCTAGTTCTGCCGGTCGGCGGCATAAAGGAGAAAACGGCCGCAGCCGTTCGCTCCGGCATCAAGCGCGTCATCCTGCCCGCCCGCAGCCAAAAGGATCTGGAAGACGTCTCAGAAGATGTCCGTTCCAAGCTCGAATTCATCTGGGCGAGCGAGGTGAGCGAGGTTCTGAGCGCTGTTCTTGAAGACGCGCCTACATCGGTTGATGCCTAGCTTGCTCGTCGCCCCAGGTGTATTTCCTCGCTGCTTCGGTCTTTTTATTTGCGCGTATGCGCCCCTAAAGGTGACAATAGAGAGATAACGGCGGCTGCCCAGGCCGGTATGAGATAAATTTTGGGGAGACGGAATTCGATAATGCGGACGATACATGAGATCTTGAGCGTGGGCACGGCGGAGCATCCTGCCATTGGTGCGCCGGACATGCAGCCGATGAGCTTTGGAGGCTTGCGCACGCTGGCCGAACAGGTGCGCCAGTCTTTACGAGAAATGGGCGTCGGGCCCGGCGAGCGTGTCGCCATTGTCATGCCGAATGGCCCCGTCATGGCGACCGCATTTTTGACAATAGCCGCCGCTGCCTCGACGGCGCCTCTCAATCCCGCTTACCGCCGCGAAGAGTTCGAGTTCTATCTCGGCGATCTAAAGCCGAAAATCCTGATCGTGCAAAAAGGCGATGAGACCCCGGCGCGTGATGCCGCGGCGGCTCTTGGCATTCGCATTGTCGAAGCCGATCTCCCTTCAGGATCGACTGCCGGAACCTTTACACTTGTCACCTCGGGAACGGAAGGTCTCGCTTTGCCCGATGCCGGACCGTCAGGTCCGGACGATGAGGCGCTCGTTCTGCACACATCGGGAACCACATCCCGCCCGAAAGTCGTTCCTTTACGCAATTCCAATCTGGCGGCGTCGGCAAATCACATTCGGGAAACGCTGCATCTGACGGCAGATGATTTCGGCCTCAACATTATGCCGCTCTTTCATATTCATGGGCTGATTGCGGCACTAACCACTTCAATGTCGGCAGGCGCTACCGTCATCTGCACGCCGGGCTTTAATGCGCTACGCATTTTCTCCTGGTTCGAGGACGCCAATCCGACCTGGTACACCGCCGTGCCGACCATGCATCAGGCTATCCTCTCTCGCGCCGCTCGCAATGGCGAGATTGTTAAAAGCATGCGTTTGCGGCTGATCCGATCTTCGTCCTCTTCGCTGCCCGCGCCGGTCATGGCCGAGCTGGAAGAAACCTTCGGTGCACCTGTCATTGAGTCTTATGGCATGACTGAGGCCTCGCACCAGATGACCTCCAACCTCTTGCCGCCGGGCCAGCGCAAACCGGGGACGGTCGGCGCAGCGGCGGGGCCGGAAGTTGCGCTTCTGGGAGAAGATGGAGCGTTTGTGACTGATGGCGGCAAGGGCGAGGTCGTCATTCGCGGGCCCAATGTGTTTTCCGGCTATGAAAATAACCCCGACGCCAATGCCTCGGCCTTTCACGATGGCTGGTTCCGCACCGGCGATCAGGGCGTGTTCGACGCTGACGGCTATTTGACCATCACCGGGCGTCTGAAAGAGATCATAAATCGCGGTGGGGAGAAAGTTGCGCCGCGCGAGGTGGATGATGTGATTCAGGCGCATCCCGCCGTCGCTCAGGTTATCACCTTCGCCATGCCGCATCCCAAGCTCGGCGAAGAGGTCGCCGCAGCGGTCGTTCTGCGCGAAGGACAAACGGCGACCGACCATGACATCCGCGACTTTGCGGCCAAAACACTGGCCGATTTCAAGGTACCGCGAAAAATCCTGTTCCTGGAAGAAATCCCCAAAGGCGCAACCGGTAAGCTTCAGCGGATCGGTCTGGCCGAAAAGCTTGGATTGGGAGCGGACACATGAGCCGGATCTGCATTTTTGGCGCTGGGGCCATCGGCGGCTATATGGGCGCGATGATGGCCGACGCAGGCGCGGATGTGTCTCTCGTTGCGCGCGGGCCGCATCTCGCCGCGATCAAGGAAAACGGGCTTCGTTTGCGTAAAGACGGCGAGGAGAGCGTTACACATCCGAAAGCGACGCAGGACCCGGCTGAGCTTGGTCCGCAGGATTACGTCATCGTCACGCTGAAAGCGCATTCCATCTCCGGTGTTGTTGACGCCATGCAGCCTCTGCTTGGGCCGGAAACAGCCGTCGTGTTCGGCGTCAATGGTGTGCCCTGGTGGTATTTTTACGGGCTGCCGGGCGAACATGAAAATACGCGGCTGGAAACGGTCGATCCCGGCAACAAGATCTGGGACGTGATCGGACCGGAACGCGCCATTGGCTGTGTTGTCTATCCGGCGGCCGAAGTGCCCGAGCCGGGAACCATCGAACTGATCGAAGGCGACCGGTTCTCGCTTGGCGAACCAAACGGCGAACGCAGCGAGCGCGTTCAGGCGCTCAGTCAGATGCTGATCAAAGCCGGACTGAAAGCGCCGGTTCGTCCCCGTCTGCGTGATGAAATCTGGGTCAAGCTGTGGGGCAATTGCTCGCTTAATCCGGTGAGCGCATTGACAGGAGCGACGCTTGAGCAGATGTGCCGCGATACGGAGCTGCGTGCGCTGCTGCGTGCGATTATGGTCGAAGCACAGAGTGTTGCCGAAGCGCTCGGCGTTAAATTCGCTATCGATGTGGATAAGCGTCTCGCAGGCGCGGAAGCGGTGGGCGCACACAAAACCTCGATGCTGCAAGACCTGGAGCGCGGGCGTCCGATGGAGATCGATGCGCTCGTCAGCGCGGTTCAGGAGCTTGGCCGTTTGACGAAAGTGCCGACCCCGGCTCTTGACGGTGTTCTGGCTCTGGTCAAAATGCGCGCCCGGCTTACTGGCAGCTATGACGGATAAATGCAGCTGACTATATCGCCCGTTCCATCACGATTGACGGCATAATAAGGCCACCGGGCATTTTGACATCGATCGGGCCGACGCGTTTAAAACCAAGCGCTGCGTAGAACGGTTCTGCGTTAAAGCTTGCATAGCACTCAAAACGTTTTGCACCGCTTGCTCGCGCCTCGGCTTGGCATCCGTCATAAAGTGCGCGGCCTATGCCGCGGCCGACCCAGCCAGGATGTGTTGCGAAATGGCGGATATGCGCCAAGCCGTTTTCGATTTCTCCGCTGCCTGGACGCTCATGTGTCCAGCCCCCGCAGCCAACTGCAGAACTGTCGTCGCTTTCAGCAAGGTAATAGGTCCCTGAAGAGAGCAGGGCGGGGTTCGCCTTCGCTATGAGAGGGAGCAAGGCATTCAAGTTTGTGCCTTCATAACCGGCGGGTATCAAAGTCGAATAAGAAAAATGAAGAAGCGCGCTGACTTGGCGTTCGTCCGCCAGCCTCGCCACTCTTAATCGAAAAGCGTCGGACATGGCCTGCTTCAACGTCGTCTCGGCGAGCAAATGCGATGATCGTCTCCCACTCTCACTGCTCTGCGGTCAGATGCTGAATGACGTCAAAGCCCTCAAAAACCGGACTTTCCAAATAAAGAGACTTGTTCTCACCCGCCCCCTTATGAGCTTCACGAAAGGCCTCGCTTTTCGTCCAAGCTGTAAAGTCATCCTGGCTGGCCCAAATGGTATGCGAAGAATAAAGCGTGTAATCGTCATGTTCCGGGCCGCGCAAAAGATGGAAAGCCGCAAAGCCTTTTTCTTTTGAAAGATGGCTGTCGCGGTTGAGCCATACGGCCTCGAAATCTTTTTCAGCCCCTTTTTTGACGCGAAAACGGTTCATGGCGATGAACATGACGGTGATCCTGTCTGCAATTTTTATGAAATCGAATTGGCGACAGTCGAAAGGCTTTCGGTAAGTTTTGTCAAGCATTGGCACGCTTCATCCAGGCGCCAATTGCCCTGAATGTAATCGGCCGGCCAATATCGGAATCAAAAAAGACGGCCACGCCTTGCGAGACCGTCTTCACTTTGAGATCAAAGCCGAAAGCGCTTTCAGGCGAAGTGGATACCGGTTCGCCGCTCGGAAAGCGCGATAAAACA
>CAZMAC010000270.1:0-4821 GCA_964564085.1 uncultured Hyphomicrobiaceae bacterium | reverse complement strand
GATCGTCCGTGCTGTTGGCCATCGTCTCCACGCGGCAATCTTCGCACATTTCGATAACACGGGCGCGGCTGCTATCGGTGAACATATGATGCTTGCCGGCAAGCTGGCCTTTAATCCGCTCAATTGTCGATTTCGTTGCGAAGGGTTTGCCGCAGACGATGCATTCGAACGGCTCTTCCTCATAGAGCGTGATGGGCTGCATGGCGGCCGGCGTAAAGTTCATGCGCGGCTCAAGGCCAAGCGCAGTTTCCGGGCAGGTCTTGACACACAGCCCGCATTGCACGCAGGCGCTTTCGGTAAAACGCAGTTTCGGCTCGCCGGGCGAGTCCATGATGGCGGCTGTCGGGCAGGCCGAAGTGCAAGCCATGCAAAGCGTACAGGCCGCCTGATCGATGACGACCCGCCCATAAGGCGCGGCTTGCGGAAGCGCGATGATATCCGGCTTTTGCGGCGCAACCTCATGAAGCTTTGTTAAGCCCATGCGGGCAATATCGCGTTTACCTCCGACCGGCGTAAAGGCGCTCGCCGTGAGCGGAACGGCCGGGAGGGGAGACCAGAGCGCCGTCTCGGCAGCGTCTGGATCGGCTTCCGCGATTACTTGCACCCGCGTCTCGCTCCCAAGCCCAAGCGCCGAAGCAATATGATCCGTCAACGCTGCTTCGTGCTGCAAACCGTCCAACTCATCCGCATATTCCGGATTGGCCAGCAGGATAATTTTCTGCGCACCGCTTGCAAGAAGCGCCGCCATTTCCACATGGCCGATGGTCGTCACGGCATGCGCGGAGAGGGGCAGCATATTGGCCGGCAGGCCGCGGCCAAAGCGGGCCATTGCCGCGATCAGATCGACGCCGAAACTCTCGTCATGGAACAGCAGCACCGGCTTTTCACCGCCCGCCTCCCTATATGCCGCAAGCAGAATTTGCGCCTTGCCGATGGTGTCTTCGCGCTGCGGATAAAGATAGGTGACGGCGCCCGTGGGACAGACGGCGTGGCAGGAGCCGCAGCCGCCGCAAATGCCGCTATCGATGCGCACATAATCGCCCGCCTCGGCGATCGCGCCCGCCGGGCAGACATCGAGACATTTCGAGCAGCCGACGATCTTGGAGCGCGAATGGGCGCAGATGTCCTGGTCGTAATCGACATAGATCGGCTTTTCGAATTCGCCCGCCATGTCCGAAAATTTGAGAACTGCCCGAAGCACGGCGGCGGGATCGCCCGGATCGACGCGGCTATAGCCATCGCGGTGTTTATGTCCCGTCAGGAGTGGCGTCTTGCCGGACAGGTCGAGGATCAGGCTGCAATTGGACTGCGCCCCGTCGCGCGCCATGACGAATTTCAGGGCCTCGCGCGAGGACGGCATGAGCGGGGCGTAATTATTGACCGTGATGGAGAATGCGCCGAACGACCCCTCTGCCTTGACGATATCGCCCCGGTAGATCGGAATATCGCCGACCGATGGCAGCACGAGATCCTCATCGCCCGAGAGCATCAGCGTAACGGACAGCTTGGCCGAAAGCAGCTTTGCCGCCTCCAGCGCCTGCTGCCCTGCGCCATAAACGAGGCACATGCCGTCGGACGTGACCGCTTTCAGCCGCGCTGGTTTGGCTTGATGGCTGGCCGCTTTCAAAAGGCTGGCGATCTTTGCTGTCGCATTGGCCGCATCCTCGGACCAGCCGGCGGTTTCACGGATATTGACGAAGCTGACCGCGCCGCCCTTGCCGTGCTCCTCAGCGACTTCCTGAAAGAGCGGGGCCTCCTGAGTGAAGGCAACGAGGATATCGCCTTCGCTGCCCTTGGACAGCGCGCTTTCGAAATTGGCGAGCTGCGAGCGGCAGAGCTGCGTGTGGAGCGCGCCGATATCCTGCCCGATCGCATCGGACAGCTTCGCCGCATTCAGCGGCATCGTCTTTTCGCAATCGCAGATCAAGCAGGTACGTTGTTCCCGCTTCATTCTTATTGTCCTTTCAAGAGAAACTTTTCCAATTTATAATAACTCTAAACAGTCTAATATACGGATGTACAGACGAATATCGTGACTTGAATCCCTTGGATTTCAAATGAATTTGAGGGACATTGACGTTTGACCACGCCCCCGACAAGTGGAGGACCCGATTGAGAACCGTTGAAAAGCGGGAAGTGACGATCCCGCTTGGCATCATCGTCGAAAAGCGCAAATCCACGCATCCCTGGGGTGATTGGATCTGGAGCCCGGTGGCCGTTTTCATGAATGCGTCGGAAGAGGCGAGCTGGGCTGAAATCATGCGCGGCGACGACTATGTGCGCTACCATGCCGCGACATTGCCAATGACGCTGCACCGTAAGGAAACTGAGGCGCTGCGTCTCAATCTGATGCTGCCCGAACCGGAATTATATGTTGTCCTACAGGAAAATGCTGACCCGAGTGCTGATTTTCCCTATGTGCCGCATGCGGTTACGGCCTCGTCCTACGATGCTCAGGATTTTCACGATGCGGGCGACGACATCATCGAGAAGGTCGCCATGCCCGAGGGCGTTGCGGCCTTGATCCAGGCCTTTGTTGAAGAGCATCATGTCGAAGAAACCTTCAAGAAGCGACGGCGCGATAAGCTCAATGTCGAAGAGCACAAATTCGGCAAGATGCCGATCTTCGTGCCGCGCACACGCCAATAGAGCCGATGATGTCTAACTCAGACGATGACAATCTCCTTTCCCGCTGGTCCCGCCGCAAACAGGCGACCCGCGATGCTGCTACGCAAGAACAGACGCTGCCGGAGCAATCGCCGGATGCGCCCGGAAACGCTCACCGGCCCGCCGAAGATGCCGAAGCGAGCGCCGCGCGGGAGGCTGAATTGCAGGCCAACCGGGTCGCGGCGGAAGCGGTCGATCTGGAAACACTCGATAAGGACAGCGATTTCTCGGTCTTTATGAAAGACGGCGTCCCTGACGTGCTGCGCCGCCGCGCGATGGCGATGCTTTGGCGGTCGAACCCGCTCTTCGCCAATGTCGATGGGCTGGTCGATTATGATGATGACTTCGGCAGTCCCAATCTTGTCATGAAGACGCTCAAATCGGCGTGGCAGGTCGGCCGGGGTTACGCCAAAGACGAAGATGCGGATAAACCGGAGACGATAGCCGAAGCAGCGGAAACAGAGGGTGAAGAAGCCGGTGACGTTTCAGAAGCGGAGGATCACGACGACGAGGCGGCATCTGCTGAGGCGAAGTCGGGGGAGACTGATGACCCTGACGCGCTCCCCTCAGACAGCGGAGATGCACCCATCGCATTCACGAACGAACAGATGCCGGATCAGGACGTCGAACATGAGCAAGACGCAGAGCCCGTCCCCCGCGTTTCCCTGCGCCGCCGCCTGATGCTGGACCCGGAAACCTAGCCGTTGCAGCCAAAATCGAAATCCGCTTTTCAAGGCTTGCTCTAAAGGCTCGGGTCGGCCAAATGGTTGCGCAGCATTTCCTGATAGGCTTTCATCATTTCGCTGACGAACCCTTCATGCTCCTCCACGGCCAGCACATTCTTCGCGACATGCGCATTATAACGTGCGGCGGCGTAAAGGAAGATCATGTGTAAATCCGTGGCGCTAACTGTCTTGTTCTGGCGGTTGGCAACATCGATAAATTTGCCAGCAATCTCGATAAAGCGCTGATCCGTCATTTCGCGCGCCGGCTTTTCCTCTTTCTTTCCGCCCTGTTTCCTATTGTGTTCGTCAGCCATGTCGCCTTCCGCCCTTTACTGATTTCTTAAAACCGCTTCCATTCAGTCCCCGAACTCAACAGACAATCATTGAAGCGGCTGTTCGGCTCATACACTATAGTAAAGGTTCTTCGCGCATAATCGCAAAGGTGGTGGTAAAACAAGGTGATCGATGGCTGATGTGATTGTCGATACACGCGGCATGAATTGTCCCTTTCCGGTGATCAAAGCGCGGCGGGCCTTCAAGACGCTGGCCGCGGGCGCAGTGATGGAAGTGCTTGCCACCGATCCGCTCGCTGAGGCGGATTTTCAGGATTTTTGCGAAGCCGTCGGCGCCGATCTGCTACAAATGAGCCGGAGCGAGGACGGCGTCTTCACCTTTCACATTCAGCGGCGGTGAGCAACGCGGCGATCATGCGCGATGCGTGAGCGTCCGGGAAACGGCACCGCGCCACGGTGTTGATCCCGGATTTCGCTTCGCTCCGTTTGGGCTACTTGTTGGACCGTTTCTGACCCCGGAGATTCACTGTATCACAGCACGTACGAAGCGAGTCCATCTCTCCCGCCAGTCTGGCAGACCGTAGACTGATTGCGCATGGATGCCGCGCCTACAGCCAAGGAGCGAAGCCTTCCCATGGAAATAATACCAAGCCCATTGTTCAAGTTCTACGATGAACGCAGGTGGGCCGAACGGTTCTTGATTGGCGAACTATTGTGTTGGTCAGTCTCTTACTATCGCGACCGTGAGGACGACATTAGAGGCGACAAGAACGAGGGGCGCTCTTACTATCGCCCAGAGGGCGGACTTGTGATAAACAACATTACCCAAGACACGTCTTTCCGGATCCCGAATTCCGTCATGCTCTCCGCCGTGAAGCAGGACGAGATCTTCGCATTCTGCATGAGCACATCGTCTGACGCAGTGGTGGCGAACCAACTCGGCACAACATTTGTTGAAGTTCTCGACGGTCCTGAATTTGTACGACGCTTTAGAGCCGCACTTCCTGAGAATGCGACGTTCTTTTCACGCGCGGTCGATTATTATGATGTCAGCAATCCGCCACAAGCACGTTGGGCGGTCCCCGAGTTCATTGCGACAGCTAAGCAGCGGTCTCCAACGTACGTTTCGCAAGCTG
>CAZMAC010000269.1:0-4823 GCA_964564085.1 uncultured Hyphomicrobiaceae bacterium | reverse complement strand
GATGCCTATCCCGACGCGATCAGCGCGCTCAAGACATTGAAAAACAAGGGGATCCAGACCGGCATTCTGTCAAATGGCACGCCCAATATGCTGGAATCGGCTGTCAGCTCGGCCGGGCTGACCGATCTTCTCGATCATGTGCTTTCGATCGAAACGGTCGGCATTTATAAGCCGCATCCGCGCGTCTATCGTTTAGGTGAGGAAAGGCTCCAACTTCCGGCGAATATGATCGGGTTTGTCTCGGCGAATGGCTGGGATGCAGCCGGCGCCGCCCATTACGGCTTCCAGGTCATCCACCTGAACCGCTTCAACCAGCCGCCTGAAAATTTGCCTGCTGGCCCGGCGCTAGTGTTGAAGACCCTCGATGAAGCAGCGGCAGCGATCTTGTCATAACTCGTTAAGCCTTCTGATCGACATTCTCTCGAAGAGTCTTGCGGCCAGCCTATTCAAAGAAACCAACGCGCTGTATCGTACCTTTTAAGTCTCACTCTATTTGCAAAAGAGGGGTTTCGGGCATGGCGTTAGCCGCAGTCAGCCTCAACGATAAGTATGATCTCAGCCAGGACCGAATCTATGTGAGCGGCAGCCAGGCGGTCGTCCGGCTCGCGCTGATGCAGCACCAGATCGATAAAGCGGCCGGTCTCAATACGGCGGGCTATGTCACCGGCTATCGCGGATCGCCGCTCGGCAATCTGGACCAGACGTTTCAGCGGGCGCGCAAAATTCTGGAGCCGCACCAGATTGTTTTTCAGCCGGGCCTGAATGAAGACTTGGCCGCGACCGCGCTCTGGGGCGCGCAACAGGCGGAGCTGCGTGGCGAAGGGTGCTATGACGGCGTCTTCGGTGTCTGGTACGGCAAAGGCCCCGGCGTTGACCGCTCGGGCGATGTGTTTCGGCACGCCAACCATGCCGGAACCTCGCGCTATGGCGGCGTTCTAGCCCTCATGGGCGATGACCACACTTGCGAGTCCTCCACCTCGGCGCATCAATCCGAATTCGCTCTGGTCGATGCGATGATGCCGGTTCTTAATCCGGCCAATGTGCAGGAAATTCTTGATTTCGGGCTTTACGGCTTCGCACTGTCCCGGTTCGCCGGTGTTTGGGCTGGCATTAAATGCGTGAAGGACAATGTCGAGCAGACGGCGGTTGTCGATGGGCGTATCAACCGCATCAAGCCGGTCATCCCTGCCGATTTCGAAATGCCGCCGGGCGGACTCAACATCCGCCTTCAGGATACCCCGCTCGCTAAAGAAGCGCGGCTGCACGATTTCAAACGCCCTGCAATCCTTGCTTTCACGCGCGCTAACGGTCTTGACCGCACGATCCTGAGCGGTGGACGCGTGCCCAAGATCGGTATCGCGACGGCAGGCAAGAGCTATCAGGATGTCGCCGAAGCGCTCGACCTTCTCGGCATTGACGAAGTGCGCGCCGCTGACCTCGGCGTCCGGCTCTATAAAGTCGGTGTGACATATCCATTGGAGCCGGAAGGCGCGAAAAGCTTTGCCGACGGGCTTGAGCTGATCATCGTCGTTGAGGAAAAGCGGGCCCTGATCGAGGTGCAGCTTAAGGAGGAGCTTTACGGACGTGCAAATGCGCCGCGCATCGTAGGTAAGCTTGATGAGAACGGCCAATGGCTTTTCCCGGCGAAAGGCGCGCTGGAGCCGGTCCAGATCGCCTTGGCGCTCGCTCAGCGTATTACCGATCAGATGGACGCGCCCGACATTCGTGCGCGCCTTCCAGAGCTTGAAGCGGCTGAAAAACGGGCGCAGTCCGCTCAGTCCATAATTGAACGCATCCCCTATTTTTGTGCCGGATGCCCGCATAACAGCTCGACTGTCGTGCCGGACGGCTCCCGCGCTTATGCCGGTATCGGCTGCCACTACATGGTCCAATGGATGGACCGCTCGACGGAAGGCTTCACGCAGATGGGCGGGGAGGGCGCCAACTGGGTTGGCGAAGCGCCGTTTTCCACGCGCGATCACGTGTTTCAAAATCTTGGCGATGGAACCTTCATCCATTCCGGAAGTCTGGCGATCCGGGCCGCGGTCGCTTCCGGCGTCAACATGACCTTCAAGCTACTTTACAATGACGCCGTCGCCATGACCGGCGGGCAAGGGCTCGATGGCGGGATGACCGTGGCGCAAATGGCTCATGCTCTTGCGGCCGAAGGCGTCAAGCAGATCGCGCTCGTTTCGGACCAGCCGGAAAAATTTTCACCGAACGCGCTGCCGTCCGGCACGCAGATCGCTCATCGTGATGACCTCGATAGCGTTCAACGCGGCCTAGCAAAGACTGATGGTGTGACCTTGCTGATTTATGAGCAAACCTGCGCGTCTGAAAAACGCCGACGCCGCAAGCGCGGGACGTATCCCGATCCGGACAGCCGTGTGTTGATCAATGAGCTGGTCTGCGAAGGTTGCGGCGATTGCAGCGCGCAGTCCAATTGCGTTGCGATCGAGCCGGTCGAAACCGAATTTGGCCGCAAGCGCGCCATCGACCAGGACGCCTGCAATAAAGACTTTTCCTGTCTCAAAGGCTTTTGCCCAAGCTTCGTCACGGTTCACGGTGCGAAGCGGCGCAAACCGCAGCGCAAGGCCGGGACTGACTCCGGCGCATTCGCCGATCCTCCGCAGCCGGTAAGCCCCGCGCTCGACCGGCCATATTCGATGATCATTACCGGCATTGGCGGGACCGGTGTTGTCACGGTCGGCGCGATCCTGGGCATGGCGGCGCATCTCGAAGGCAAGGGGGCCGGCATTATCGATATGTCCGGCCTTGCGCAAAAGGGCGGTCCCGTCTCCGTGCATGTCCGTATTGCGAACAAGCCGGACGAAATCAAAGCGATCCGTGCTTCGGTGGCGGGGGCGGATTTGATCGTCGGCGGCGATCTCGTCGTGACAGGATCAGGAAAAGTGCTGAGCTGTATTCGCGAAGGCAAGACATCCGTCGTCACAAGCTCGCATGAAACGATGACCGCCGACTTCACGCGCGCGCCCGATTTTTCACTGCCTGCGATGGCATTGCACCAGGAACTGGTCAGCAGAGCAGGGGCAAACGCATATAGTTTCTTTGACGCGCAGAAATATGCAGCCACGCTCGTTGGCGACAAGGCAATGGCGAATATCCTGCTGCTTGGCTTTGCCTACCAAAAAGGCCTTTTACCCCTGTCCGCCGACGCGCTTTCAGAAGCAATACGTCTCAACGGCGTCGCCGTCGACGCCAATATCGAGGCTTTTCGTTGGGGGCGTCTGATTGCCGTCGATGAAGCGCCGGTTGCCGCGATCGCAAAAAAGAGCTCAAAGCCGGTCCAGGGCGAAAGGCTGTCGCAATCGCTGGATGAAGCCATAGAGCGCCGCCTCCAATTCCTCGCTGACTATCAGGATATTCCTTATGCAGAGCGTTACCGGGCGAATGTGAATGCAGTCCGTGTTTTGGAGCGCCGCGTCATGCCGGGCCAGGACGCGCTCAGCTGGGCGGTCGTGAAATATTATTTCAAGCTGATGGCGTATAAGGATGAGTATGAGGTTGCGCGCCTTTATACGGATGACTCCTTCCGGCGTCAGCTGGAGCGCGCTTTTGAGGGCGATTGCCGGTTGGAGTTCCATCTTGCGCCCCCGCTTTTATCCAAGCCGGACCCGGCGACGGGCCGTCCGCGCAAGATGGGTTTCGGCCCCTGGATGATGACGGCCTTTCGCCTGCTCGCCAAAATGAAGCGCTTGCGCGGTACGCGGTTTGACGTCTTCGGCTACAGCGCGGAACGAAAGTTGGAGCGCCAGCTGATCACCGATTATGAGGGGCTTCTTCAGAAATTCGTCATGCGCCTGCGACCGGAGACTTACGAGACGGCGGTCGCGCTTGCCTCGCTGCCCGAGCAAATTCGCGGCTTCGGTCCGGTCAAGCTTGCCTCGATCGAACAGGCGCGTTTGCGTGAAACAGGGCTCTTGGAAGCCTTGCGCAGCAAGCCGCCCGAACGGAAGCAAGCGGCATAAGGGAATCATTGCTCCCATGTGCAGGCCGGGAGCATTTTTTCGAATATCGGCCACGGCTCGATTGTTGATATGACGACTTGTGCCCGGTGCTAACTTCCACCGCCAAAGGGCGTGCTCATGGCCATCGAAAGTTTTCTGCTCTTTATCGCCGTTGCAATCCTGCCTGCGATTAGTCCGGGACCGGCAATATTGCTGGCGCTTTCCAATTCCCTGCGCCACGGCCCGCGTTCGGTCATTTATTCCGCGCTTGGAAATACTCTCGGTTTGACAATTCTCGGCTTTGCGGTGGCGTTCGGTCTTGCCACGATTCTGAGCGTGTCGGTGGCCGCCTTTATGGTCGTAAAAATTATCGGCGCGGCCTATCTGATTTATCTCGGCGTCAAGCTTTGGCGCGATGGCCAGGCCGTTTCGCTGTCCGGTGTCGCTGGTCCGCCGCTGAGCCGCGGGAAGCTGTTCCGTCAGGCATTGATCGTTTCATTGACCAACCCCAAAGCGCTCGTCATTCTCGCAGCGCTGATCCCGCCTTTCGTCGACCGCGCACAGCCTGTCGTCCTGCAAGTGGCGATCCTGTCCATGACCTATGCCGGACTCTGTTTCGCCAATCATCTACTGATCGCTTTTGCAGGCGGAAAGATCCGGCAGCTGCTATTGTTCGAGACGCGCATGATTGCGGTCCGCCGCGTCCTTGGCGCCATGTTTATCGGCTTAGGCGCAGCGCTGGCGGCCGCCAACCGTTAAGCCGGCTGGTTGTGATGTGGGATTTTCGGCAACAGGCGAGATGAGGTGGGAGGCTGACCGGTAACCCGGCTCGAACTCGTTAGGGCTGCTTCCTTC
>CAZMAC010000268.1:2403-4838 GCA_964564085.1 uncultured Hyphomicrobiaceae bacterium | reverse complement strand
TGACACGGTAAATATCCAGCAAAGCGTCTGTTCTATCGTTGTTTTTATCGGCAGCGAGCGTATTCCGGATGAAACCGCCTGTCGTCACATGGTCGATGTCGAGCAGGGGAAGCTGCTTGATCTTGTTTTCCTTAAGCTTCTCCAGAAGCTCCTTGTCGACTTCGCCGCCGGCTTCGCCATAGATTTCGCCGGTCTCCAAATTAACAACGTCTTCGGCGAGAAAGCGCCCATAGACGGCCTCGTCCGGGATCAGGATCGTCTTAAGACCTTCCTCCGCCAGCTTCCGCGCATTTCGGGCCGATAGTTTCGTTCCTGCCTCAACGACGACCTTACTGTTCGATGCATTCAGAACATCGTGGTTGAATTTGACGCCGCGCATCCGCTCGGCGACATACGGCATTTTCCAGCCGCCCTTCTTGGCATCCAAAGCCAGCTCGATACGATTGTAGAAAATGCTGAGGATTCCCTCATCATCATGGCCGAGGGCATAAAGCAAAGTCGTGACCGGCAGCTTACGGCGGCGGTCGATGCGAACATAAACATTGTCCTTGGCATCAAATTCAAAATCCAGCCATGAGCCCCGATAGGGAATGACGCGGGCGGCAAAGAGCAGCTTGCCGCTCGAATGCGTCTTGCCCCGGTCATGATCGAAGAAAACGCCGGGCGAGCGATGCATCTGAGAGACGATGACGCGTTCGGTCCCGTTAATGACGAATGTGCCGTTCGGTGTCATGAACGGCATATCGCCCATATAGACGTCTTGTTCCTTGATATCGCGCACCGAACGGGCGCCGGTCTCTTCATTGAGATCGAAGGTGATCAGGCGCAGTTTGACCTTGAGCGGCGCGGCATAAGTCATACCCCGCTGCTGGCATTCCTCGACATCATATTTCGGCGGCTCGAACTCGTAGCTGACAAACTCAAGCTGTGCACGGCCCGAAAAATCTGATATAGGAAAAACAGAGCTGAAAACGGTCTGCAGGCCTTCATTCGGGCGCCCGCCTTTGGGCTCGTCGACCATAAGGAACTGATCGTAGGACCGTTTTTGGACCTCGATCAGATTGGGCATTTGAGCCACTTCCGCGATGCGGCCAAAATCTTTGCGCACGCGCTTGCGGCCAGTGAACGATAGCGCCATTTGGTCTCCTCATATCACTCATAAAACGGCTCTCCGCAAACGCCCAAACTTCGAGCGTTTGAAGAGAACCGCCATTGCGGCAGTTGCTGATCATGACGGGCGGAGACCTGAAAGCCTCCGCCCTCAAACCAGCTATTTGATCTCGACAGTCGCACCAGCGGCTTCGACCTTCTTCTTAATCTCTTCGGCTTCGTCCTTCGATACAGCTTCCTTAATCGCCTTTGGAGCCGCCTCGACGAGGTCTTTCGCTTCTTTCAGACCGAGGCCCGTAATCGCGCGCACTTCCTTGATCACGTTGATCTTCTGCGCACCCGTAGTGGCGAGGATCACGTCAAACTCGGTCTGTTCCTCGACGGCTTCGGCAGCGCCGCCACCGGCACCCGGCATCGGCATAGCCATCGGAACCGCCGCTGCGGCGGACACGCCCCAGCCTTCCTCCAGCTTTTTGATGAGTTCGGAGACCTCGAGAACCGTCATTCCCGACAGTTCGTCATACAGCTTTTCAATCTTATCAGACATGTCTATTCCTCAAATTCCGTTTGTTGCTTTCGCTTCAATTGCACTGTCAGGCTGCGGCCTGCTGGTCCTCTTGCTTGCGCCGGTAAGCATCAAGCACAGTTGCCAAGCCGATGCCGGGCGCGTTAAGCGTCCGAGCCAGCTTGGTTGCAGGCGCATTGAGAACTCCGAGCAATTGGGCACGCAATTCATCGAGCGAGGGGATCGCGGCTAAGGCCTTGACCCCGCTATCGTCCAGCATTGTCTCGCCAAGGAAGCCGCCAATGATAATGAACTTTTGGTTCTGTTTGGCGAATTCGGCTGCGACTTTTGCCGGAGCAACGGGATCGCTTCCAAAGGCAATCCCGGTTGGATCGACGAACATGTCCTGCGCCCCTCCATGTCCGGAGTTTTCCAGCGCAATTTTGGCGAGGCGGTTTTTGATGACCTTGAACTGAGCGCCTGCAGCGCCGAAACGGCTCCGCAGGTCGGTCATTTCAGCCACCGATAGTCCGGTATACCGTGCGACGACGACAGAGCCGGACTCAGCAAAGATCTGGCCAAGCTGTTCGACCATCTCTTTTTTCTGCGCTCTATCCACCGCGTCTCTCCAAAATTTGGCAGATCGGTAAAGAACCGGTCTGCCGGTTGATTACGCCGCTCCCCAAAAGGGCTAAGCGACAGCTCAGCCTGTCCCAGGGCAAGCGCGTAATCCGCCAAACGGAATTTGGCGAAACCAGCTTTTCCCCGTCTATTACAGGCGTTCATTAAGCCCGAAGGCGCCTGCAGTCTCGGACAGGTG